>JAXJQT010000444.1:0-4265 GCA_036311025.1 Spirochaetota bacterium | reverse complement strand
GGTTGTAATGTTGAAAAAAAACAAATTTTTCAACATAGCCATTAAACATAGAAAGGATTAAAAAATGGAAAAACTAAAAATGCAAACAAAGAACTTGGCTAATGAAAACTATGAAAAACTGGCAGCATTATTTCCAAATGCAGTGACAGAAAGTGTTGATGAAAATGGAAATATAGTACGTGCGATAGATAAAGATATCCTTATGCAAGAAATCAATTGCAAAGTCGTCGAGGGTAGGGAAGAACGCTACCAATTTATTTGGCCGGACAAAAAACAGGCAATCCTTACTGCAAATGCTCCAATAAATAAAACATTACGCCCTTGCCGAGAAGAAAGCGTAAATTTTGACACCACAGAAAATCTTTATATAGAAGGTGATAACCTTGAAGTTTTGAAACTTTTGCAAGAAACCTATCTTGGCAAAATTAAGATGATTTACATTGATCCACCGTATAACACAGGAAATGACTTTGTGTACGAAGATGATTTTGCACAAAACGCAGGTGACTATATTGCAAACAGTGGACAATATGATGAAGAAGGAAATCGTCTAGTACACAATACAGAAAGCAATGGTCGTTTCCATACCGATTGGCTCAATATGATGTATCCACGTTTGAAGCTTGCAAGGGATTTGTTGACTGATGATGGGGTAATTTTTATAAGTATTGATGATAATGAACAGACAAATTTGGAAAAAATTTGTAATGAAATATTTGGGAATGAGAATTTTCAAGGAATGTTTATTATTAATGCATCACCCAGTGCAATTGACTATGGAAATATGGCAAAAATGCACGAGTATGTTTTAATGTACTCAAAAAATGCCTTAGAAGTTTCTACAAATCAATTAGAAGAAAAGGATAAGGTATTCAAATATACAGATGATAAAGGTGGATTTATAATTTATCCACTTTATAATGGAAATGTCGCTTTTAATCCGCAGACAAGACCTAATCTATATTATCCATTTTATCTTAATCCAAAGAAAAACTTAGATAATGGTTTTTATGAAATTGGACTTGATAAAAAAGAAAATTGGATTGAGGTATTTCCTGTAGTTTCCAAAAAAGAGGGAATCCCAAGAGTTTGGCGATGGGGAAAAGATAAAGCCAGGGAAAATCTTAATAAGGAGATTGTAGGTTATCTTAACGAAGATGGAGAGTATAGGATTGTTCAAAAATACCGTGGGGATAAAAAAACAATTCGTTCTTTACTTTTGGATAATGATGTTTCAAGTCGTCGCGGTACAGCCGAGGTTCAAAACTTATTTAATAAAAAAATCTTTTCGTTTCCCAAACCCATAACATTGGTAAAGCTGTTTTCTATAGTGGGGTCTGATGAAAATTCCATCATCCTCGACTTCTTCTCCGGTTCTTCTACAACTGCCCATGCTGTCATGCAACTCAATTCAGAAGACGGCGGCAAACGAAAGTTCATCATGGTACAACTCCCAGAACTTACAGACGAAAAATCAGAAGCATACAAAGCAGGTTACAAAAACATTTGCGAAATCGGCAAAGAACGCATTCGTCGTGCAGGACGACTGATTCTGAAACAAGTTCAGAATGACAAAGAAAAGGTAACAAGTGATTTGTTTGCTAAAAATAATAAGTTAGGTGTAACTAACTCGGGGGGGGTACAGCCTCTGTGCTTAGTAGCTTAGATGTAGGCTTTAGAGTGTTAAAAGTTGATTCATCAAACATGGAAGATATTTATTATTCACCAGATGATTTACACAAACAAGACTTGTTCCAAGATAACGTAAAACCAGACCGAACAGCAGAAGATTTACTTTTCCAAGTAATGCTTGATTTAGGAGTACAACTTTCAAGCAAAATCATTACAAAACAAATAAACGGTAAAACAGTTTACTATGTAAACGAAAATTATCTTGTAGCATGTTTTGACCAAGACCTAACAGAAGAAACAATCACACAAATTGCAAAAGAAAAACCATATTACTTTGTAATGCGTGATTCAGGCTTTGCAAATGACAGCGTAGCCACAAACTTTGAACAGATTTTTACAACATATTCCGCAGGTACAGTAAGGAAGGTATTGTAGGAGAAGAAATGACAAAAGAAATTGCAATGTTTAAAACTGATGCAGAAACAATTAATGTTGAAGTTCTTTTTGAAGATGAAACTGTATGGCTTACACAAGAACAAATGTCAGTTTTATTTGAAAAGGCAAAATCTACAATTAATGAACATATAAAGCATGTTTTTGAAGAAGGTGAACTTGATAAATCTGTGGTTGTTCGGAATTTCCGAATAACCACTAAACATGGTGCGATAGAAGGAAAAACTCAAACACGTGAAGTTCTATATTATAATCTTGATGTAATAATTTCTGTTGGTTATAGAGTAAAATCTTTACGAGGAACTCAATTTAGACAATGGGCAACAAAACGTCTTAATGAATATATCCGTAAAGGTTTTACAATGGATGATGACCGCTTAAAACAACTCGGTGGTGGAGACTATTGGCATGAATTAATTGCTCGTATACGTGATATCCGAGCTAGTGAAAAAGTATTTTATCGTCAGGTTCTCGATATTTATGCTACAAGTATAGATTATAATCCGCGTTCAGAAACTTCCATAGAGTTTTTTAAGAAAGTACAAAATAAAATGCATTTTGCAGTTCATGGGCAAACGGCAGCAGAAGTAATTTACAATAGAGCTGATGCAGAAAAAGAGTTTATGGGGCTTTATACTTTTGAAGGAAATCGTCCTCATTTAAAAGATGTTGTTATTGCAAAAAATTATCTTGATGAAAAAGAATTAAGAGTAATGGGACAGCTTGTTTCCGGGTACTTGGATTTTGCAGAGAGACAAGCTGAACGCCATCAGTCAATGACAATGAAAGATTGGTCTGAACATTTAGACAGAATTCTTACAATGAGTGGAGAACAATTATTAGAAGGTAATGGTTCAATTTCACATGAAAAAGCTATAGAAAAAGCAAAAGACGAATATAAAAAATATCAACAAAAAACCTTAAGTGATGTTGAAAAAGCATTTTTAGATTCTATTAATTTAATCGAAAATAACATCAAGGCAGAAGGCAAATGAAATTCACTTTTAAAATACAAAAATACCAAACAGAAGCAGTAGACTCTCTTGTAAAATGTTTTGAAGGACAACAGTTTGCAGATAAAGTGCAATATCTTCGTGATAAAGGTTTAATGCCAAAGATTCAAAAAGTTAATAATCAAGAGGAGTTATTTGATGAACAGATGCTGAAACAAGTTCTGCATGACCGTCATTCCGAACTTGATTCGGAATCTTTTGAAGATTCAGATAACGGTTACCGTAATGCAGAATTAGTATTAATCGAAAAAGAACTTTTAGATAATATTCATAAAATTCAAGATAAAAATTTTATTATTAACTCTGCAAAAATTGAAAAAACAGCAAATCGTCCAAGTTTTGATATTGAAATGGAAACAGGAACCGGTAAGACTTATGTTTATACTAAAACAATGTATGAACTAAACAAGGCTTATGGCTGGAGTAAGTTCATGATAGTTGTTCCTTCTGTCGCAATTCGAGAAGGTATTTTCAAAAGTCTTGAATATACACAAGAACACTTTATGGAGCATTACGGAAAGAAAATCCGTTTCTTTATCTATAACAGTAAACGCTTGAATATGATAGACCAATATTCAAGTAGTGCGGATATCAATGTAATGATAATCAATACTCAGGCATTCAATACTTCGCTTAACAAAGAAAAAAATATTGAAGGACGAAAAGGAAATGAAGCTGCTCGTATCATTTATACAAAACGTGATGAATTTGCCAGTCGTCGTCCAATTGATGTAATAGCAGCAAACCATCCTATTTTGATTCTTGACGAACCGCAGAAAATGGGTGGAGATGCAACTCAAAAAGCATTAGAACAGTTTAAGCCTTTATTTACAATCAATTATTCTGCAACCCACAAAGTTCAACATAATCTAGTTTACCGTTTAGACGCTTTGGATGCATATAATCAAAAACTAGTAAAAAAGATAAAAGTAAAAGGATTTAAGCTAGAAAATATTGCAGGAACTCAAACTTATATCTATGCCGAAAATATAATTCTTTCGCCAAAGCAACCTCCAATGGTAAAACTTGAAATTGACGTAAAACAGGCAAATGGAATTAAGAGACTTCCTGTAAAACTTTCAACTGGAGATAAACTTGAAGAAGCATCAAAAGGATTGGAAGAATACAAGGGAATTTACATTGCTGAAATTTTACCTGAAATAAATG
>JAXJQT010000443.1:0-4963 GCA_036311025.1 Spirochaetota bacterium | reverse complement strand
GTGATAATCCATTCCAGAACAGTTTTCTACTACCGGTGTAATCCACACGGCAGTAAATCCCAATGCTTTGATATAATCAAGCTTTTCGATTAAACCTTTAAAATCTCCACGCCAAGCCGGGTCATCTTCAGGAGTTTCAGCATTTTCATCCCAACAGTGAACATTATTAGATTTGTCACCGTCATAAAAACGTGTCGTCATCGCAAAATAAATAGTCTCTTCACGGAAATCCCATTTTGTTTGAGATTTCACATAAGTTTCTATATCCATAGAAGTCGTATCTGTAGCTCCCAAATCATCAGTGACAGTCAATGTCAATGTGTAATTCGATACAGCTGCAGGGAAAGTAATATTTACGGAACTTGCACTGTCAGAATCAAGAGTTGCACCACCGGTAATACTCCATTTATAAGATACAATCTCACCGTTTAAATCTTTCGAGCCGGTACCGCGATAATTTTTTGTAATACTTACGGGAACACGTTTTGATCCGCCGATAACAGCTTCAGGTGCAAGGTTTGAATTTGTTGCTGTTACAGTAATTTCTTCTGTAGATGTATTGTTGCCGGAAGCATCATAAGCAACAGCTTTTAATGTATGAGTTCCGTTTTTTACATAAGTACTGTTCCACTGGAATGAATACGGCAACGCTTTAACAGTTTTTGCTTTCTTACCGTCGACATAAAAATCTACATAAGCCATTTCCCTGTCATCATTAGCCTCAGCTTCTACAGTCACAGCGTCACCGCTTACGGTTGAACCGGCTGCCGGTGTTACCATAGACACTGTAGGCGGCACTTTATCTTCAGGATATGCAGACCATTTGCCGTCTTTGTACCACCATTCACCTTCTGTTCGTGAAAGATCGACTGTTTTCCCTTCCCAGTCATTTCCACCTTTCTTACGGAAAATTATATTCTTTTCTGTTTCATTTATAGTAAATGTATACCAATCTTCCCCTTCGTCAGTCATTGCTTCTACTTTTGCATCAGCTGACGTTGTCCAATAATAAATATATGGATAACCGTATGCATGAACTATAATTTTACCGGTAACTGTTTCCTGATAAGTAAGTGTCAAATAATAAGTTACGGGATTTCCCTCGTTATCGGTCAACGTGATTTTGACAGACTTATTGCCGAATGTAGCATCTGCGGCTGCTACCGTAACACTTACTGTTTTTGTCTCTACGCCGTCAATCATGACACTTTTAGCGTGTTCATTTGCTTCTACCGTTACGGTTACATTTTTTTCTTTTACGTTTAATCCCATATTCGACTGGATAGTCCCAATCGATGCACTTCCTACTTTTACACTTGTAAGAGCCGCATTACTTTTTTTCACGACTGTCACTTTCAATGTGTAAATCTTAAATACTCCGTTACCGGAATCTACCTTTATCTCAAGTAAATTTTCCCCGATTAAATTTGTAAATGCAACTTCTGTTCCTTCTGTCTCACCGATAGTGACTTTATCAGCAGTATTTGCAGAAGTTACGGCAATATTGACATCGGAAGTATCAACTTCTACATCCATTTCTGACTTCACGGGAACATTTATGCCGTTCACAGTCACAGATGTAAGTTCACATTTTACATCATCAACCGCCTTTGCAGCTCTGTAAATGTTTACAATGTAATTCTTAGTAGTTTCACCGTCTTCTGCGATTACTGTAACCACAACTTTGTTTTCACCGATACTCAAAGGAATATCGTTTGTATTTTGCATATTTACAGTAGCTACAGCTTTATCATCTTCTTTTGTGTAAGACAACGCCAAACTGGCAACATCATAAGCAACATTTGCCGTATATTTGGTAACTGCTGCAGAAAATGCCGGATTCAATGTACAATTTTTCACTGTCAATGATGACAGATTTGCATTATTTGACGGATTTTCAGACTGGCGAACAATCTTTATAATGTAGTTTTTAGTAAGCCCGGCATTAGAAACTACAATTAATACTGTATTAGCACCTATATTCAAAGGCATTTTGATACTATTGCCGGATTCACATTTTGCACCGTTTACGGTAATTTCACCGAATTCCGTACTCGGATAAACAGTCACTTCTTGCGTTTCATTGCCTACATTAAACTCGTACATTTGCTTTGTCTTGTCAAAGTTTAAATTTGCAATTCCGCTTATGCTCAAACTATCAAGATATGCAGTAGTATCAGTACTTTTTGGAACTACTCGATAAATCTTTTGTGTATAAACACTCTCACATCCGGATTTGAACACTCCAACTCTAATAGTAGCACTTTTTGATAAACGAAACGCTCCCGTATATTTTATTCCGTCTACACGGTCGGGATTCTTCCCGTCGATTGTATAATAACACTCCGCTCCGTCGTCAAACTTTATCGAAATATCCGTCTCATCGTCAATTTCTAAGTTTGACGGTGTTATGATAGGCGTATTAAGTTTTTCAGTCGGTTTATTACCGGAATTATTCGGTGTATCCATAACTGATGTACAAGTACAAGCACAAATCAAGAAGCTTGCAATCAATAACAACAATACTTTTCTCATTTTCCTCTCCAAATCAATCAATGAATAAAATGTAAAGGAAACAATGTGCCAAAATTGCATTTCTAAAAAAGAAACTATTTTTTATATTAGAAAAATTGACTTTTAATCTTTGCGTTATTATATTGATGTCCATCTTTCAATTAAGAAAATATACTACAAACCTTTGGAGGGAAAATAATGAGTGATATAAAAGAAGAAAAAGGTCAACTTTCCATTCATACGGAAAACCTTCTGCCTATTATTAAGAAATGGCTTTATTCTGACCGTGAAATTTTCATACGTGAGTTAGTGTCAAACGGCGTAGATGCCATGACAAAATTGCGTTTATTAAATTTATCCGGTGAAGCAAAAGATCCGGGTGAATTGTTTGTCGATGTATGCATTGATAAAGAAAAGAAAACTTTGACATTCAAAGATACCGGAATCGGTATGACCGGTGAAGAAGTCAAAAAATATATCAACCAGATTGCATTTTCAGGTGCGGCAGATTTTATTTCACAGCATGAAAAAAATAACGACTTAGGTGAAATCATCGGTCATTTCGGACTTGGTTTTTATTCTGCGTTCATGGTAAGTGACAAAGTAGAGATTTTCTCAAAATCATACCAAGAAGGCAGCGACGCTGTTCACTGGGTAAACGACGGCGGTACAGAATTCTCTATGGAGAAAACTGACAAAGCTGACCGCGGTACAGACATTGTTCTTCATATCAACAAAGAAAACGAAGACTTCCTTGAAGAATACAAAGTTCGTGAAGTAATCGAAAAATACTGTAACTTCTTGCCGTATCCAATCAAATTAAACGGAAAAGAAATCAACGACCAGCATCCGTTGTGGCTCAAACGTGCAAATGAAATAAAAGATGAAGATTACAAAAACTTCTACAGCAAATTATTCCCTATGGAAAGCGAACCGCTGTTCTGGATTCACCTTGACGTAGAAGTTCCTTTCAATCTTAAAGGGATTTTGTACTTCCCGAAAATTCGCCACGAGCTTGACAGTTCTAAAGGCAGAATCAAATTATTCTGTAACCAAGTTTTTGTTACAGATAATGCAAAAGAAATTATTCCTGAATTCTTGACATTGCTTCAAGGATGTATCGATATTCCTGATTTACCGTTGAATGTTTCTCGTTCATATTTACAAAATGACCCATACGTTAAAAAGATTTCCGAACACATTACAAAGAAAGTAGCTGACAAACTTAACGAAATCTACAAAAAAGACCGTGCTGCCTACGAAGGATTTTGGGATGACATCAGTATCTTTGTAAAATACGGAATGATGAACAACGAGAAATTCTTTGACAAAGTAAAAAATGTCTTGATGTTCAAAACTTCTGATAACGTATACAAAACTCTTGAAGAATACAAAGAAAAAAACAAAGGCATTAATAAGGAAGAAAACGGAAAACAAGTCGTTCTTTATGCATCTGATCCGGAAAAACAAGCCGCTCTAATCGATATGTGTAAAGGTCAAGGACTGGAAGTTATCTATTTCAATTCAATGATTGACGTACATTTTATCCAATTCCTTGAAATGAAAGATACAGGCGTTTCATTTATCCGAATCGACAGTGATACAAATGCAATGCTTTCTGATGATAAAAAAGAAAAGATTGTTGATGAAAACAACAAATCTATCGATGACAAAATCGAAGAATTATTCAACTCAATCTTGAAACCGGAAGAAAACAAATCTCTCAAGATAAAAGTTCAGGCTCTTAAAGATACAAAGATTCCGTCTATTATCGTATTCTCAGAACACATGAGACGTTTTAAAGAAATGAATGCAATGTTCCGTGGTGAAATGGGAGGAGCTGATATCTTCTCAGACCACACTTTGATAATTAACAGCTCAAACGAAATGATTTCAAAATTGGTTGCAGCAAAAGACGACGCCGACAAAAAAGAACTTGTAGAAAAACTCGTTCTTAATGTTTATGACTCTGCACTTTTGGCTCAAGACAACCTAAAAGGTGAAAAACTTGTTAAGTTCTTAGAAAGAACAACTGAACTTACGGGAATGAACCTGTAATTCATACTATAAAAAACAAAAAGGGACTGCCTGATAAGTCAAACTTACGGACGGTCCCTTTTTTGTCTTTATCTGTTGCCCAGACCTCGATTCTGTTTTAGGATATAGGTCTGGGCTATATCAAAACTCAGCTTACTTCAAAAACAATCTGTCGCTTTCCAAACCGTTTAGAGTATCAAAAAATACATTTTCCCATCTATCATTTACAGCAAGGAAAGAATTCGGATGTGCAATGTAAATTAACGGACATTGTTCCAATATTATCTGCTGGTACTCATCCCAGATAGCTTTTGCTTTATCATGTTCCAATGCGTAAGTTCCCTCTTCATACAGTTTATCAATTCGTGCTTCCCATTCAGTAGCCGGCTCTTTCTGCATAGGATACCACAAG
>JAXJQT010000442.1:0-5570 GCA_036311025.1 Spirochaetota bacterium | reverse complement strand
ATGTTGTCATTGATATCAGTCCATAGGCATCTGTTGCTTTTCGGACAGCGTCACAAACAGCGTGTCCCATTACATTTGCCGCCAAAGTTCCTACCATATCCATATCAGCCTGAACATTTCCGACGGACATTGCGTATATACTGTCGCCGTCCATTGACGTATGTACCGGATTAATAGTTTTTGCATATCCGTTATGAGCCATTGCTGCAATCTTAGTCATTTCAGCTTTTGTAAACTTTCCGTTGGTTATTACGACTCCGATGGTTGTGTTTTGCATAGTCAATGCAGAAACTTTTTTTGATTCCCTATACATAACTTGTTCTGTATTTGCAAAAGATTTTTTATCCGGTGTAAGCATTCCGGCAATTATTTGGTTAGTATCGTAATCATATATATCGCCGACAGCATTTACGGCAACAATGGCACCGACTTTTAAATCTCCTATTTGGACAGCATACGAACCGAGTCCGCTTTTCATGGCTGTTTCCATACCTGCGAGTTTTCCTACACTGGCTCCGGTTCCGGCACCGACATTTCCCATTTTAGGATTATTTTCTTCTGCATTTTCGCAAGCTTTTATAGCCATTGCTGCATCGGGTCTGACCGACATGTCGCCTACGGTTAAGTCAAATATACATGATTGGCACACCAGCGGAACTTTAGTTACTCCGACATCAAAGCCAACATTCTTATTCTCCAGATATTTCATTACACCGCCTGCGGCATCAAGCCCGAAAGCACTTCCTCCGCTTAAAAGAACAGCGTTAATAAATTGAGATGCAGCCGTAGGTTTTACAAGCTCGGATTCCCTTGATGCCGGACCGCCGCCACGGACATCGAGTCCGGTTACAGCTCCGTTTTCACATATTATAACCGTACATCCGGTTGCAGCTTCTTCATTTTGAGCATTTCCTATTTTTATGTTTTCAATCTCATTTATTCCTATAATTTTCATATATTCTCCTAAAGTATTGTTTTTGTATATACAAAAAAAACGCACCCTTTTATCCTAGAGTGCGTTTTTTATTATCGATAAATATTTTCAGCTATTAGTTTTCCTTCACTGTTAAGATAGTCGTATTGTTTTGAAAGGAAGCCGTTTCTGCAAACAAGCAAAGTTTTTCCGTCATCCATTCGCTCGACTTTGTCGTATTCCGGTTTTACAATCAGTTCTCCCTTTGTATTTATATAACCGTATTTTCCGTTAATTTTAATTTTTGCAAGTCCGTCTTGGAAACGGAATGCGTTTTGATAAATATTGTTGATTACAAGTTTTCCGGTAGTATCGATATATCCCCATGAACCTTTGATTTTGACTGCAGCCAAACCGTCACTGAAGTTTTTGACATTTTTGTATTGGCAATTGATAATTTTTTCTCCTTTTTTATCGATGAATCCCCAGCGATGGCGTTCTCGAACAGGAGCTAAGCCGTTATTAAATTGTCCGACTTTCTCATATTTGCAATCAATTACAATGTTTCCTTTGTTATCAATAAATCCCCAATATCCGTTATCTCGCACTCCGGCAAACATTTCGCTAAAATCATCAGCTCTTTCATACCAGCAATCGATGACTACTTTTCCGTCGATATCGATGTATCCCCAGCGACCGTTTCTTTTTACACGTGCTCTGCTGTCGTGAAAATGTCCTCCGCCGGAATAAATAAAAGGAGCGATAACTTCATTTGTCGGAGAAATATAACCAAAATATCCGTCTTTCCAAGCTAAAGCACGCTCTTCACGGAATGCCCATAAATCATCATAAATAGTAGGAACTACAAGTTTGCCGTTTGTATTTATCATCCCCCATGCACCGGCGACTTTTACACGTGCATAACCACGCTTAAATCTGAGTGCATTTTCAAATTGAAATTGGATTTGCAAATCACCTTTTTCATTTACAAAGCCGTAGCGAATTTGTCCGCCGAATCCGCCTGACGGAAATTCTTGAACAACAGCAAATCCCTCGCTGAATTCTCCGGCAGAAAGATAACGCGGTGGCACGATAACATCATTGTTTTCACAATTTATAAAACCATATTTCCCATTTTGAATAAAAGGCAATGGTTGTGAAAATGCGACCGAACAAAATAGGGAAGTCGCGAAAATGAAAAAATATTTTTTCATAAAAGAAATCCTTAAAATATTAATACTTTAATGTAAGTTCTGCTGTAAGGGTTACTACACGTAGACTGTCTGCATTTACGATAGCAGCACATGACGGATCTTCTCTGTAAGCAGCCCGGTAATCAGGACTTACACTGAGTTCAAATCCTATATTGTCTGAACCGAAATATACACCGTATTTTCCGTAAAAGGTTTCAGTCCAGTCGTAGTAGTAATCAAGATTGTCAGTTTTGAACATACAATCTGTTTTAAAATAAAAAGGAATAGTTATCAATTTAAAATATTTTACCGGTTTCCAGCTTAATCCCAGCCAGAATCTGTTTTTTACTTGAACGTGGTATGTATTACGTTCTATATCAAGCTTGTCTCCGGCTTCGAAAGTTACGTTAACTTCCTTGCAAAAGAAATCAAACGGTGAAAATTCTACTTTTGCATTTAATGAATTGGCTAAGTAGAAATTGTCAGCTCTGTCTGCAACTGCATAAGGAGTAAAACCGAACAGTAAACGATTGCTTAAAGCAACTTCAAGTTTTGTAGTTTTGCTTTTCAATTTTCCGCTGACATCGAGACCGCTTCCGATATAAAAGAAAGTAAAATAGTCTGCTTCTGAAGTTGTTGGAATAAGTGGATTTTTCGTTGTAATATCTTCAAGTTTTTTATCTTTCCAATTTATGGCAGCAGAGTCTTTGTCGTTGATGTCATAAAATACAGAAAACGGAATACCTACGTGTATCGATGAACCTTTAAATTCTTTTTTCTCACGTTTAAAACCGACTTTAAATCCGACACCGCCGAATCCGTTGATTTTTTTCGGAAGAAAATAAGAACGTAATTCATCTTGGTCTTTAGTTTCATAATCTAGTACAGTATTTTTTCTGAATGTCATTTCACCGTCATAGAATCCGTAAGGTCCGAAAACAAATTTTTCACTGCCGTAACGGTTGAAACGTATAAATGCAGAAAGTTCTTCTTCAAATGATGGTGAAGATTTTGATAATGCCGGTGAAACTGCGGCACTGTCGTCTTCATCCGTAAACTCAAGTTCGGCGGTGGTAACAGATTCTATTTCCGGTTTGATTTCAAAATAAGGAACTTCTACAGTTTCTTCCTTATTACTATCTTGTGCAAAAACATTAGAACACAAAACAAACGTCATGATAAAAAAACAGAATAATTTTTTCATTTAAAATTTACCCCTCTTAATTTTTTGTTATTAGTATCATATTTTTCTAGCAAGAACTATACTTACTTTTTTTAAAAAATAAATCTTGCCTTATTATAAAAAAATTATTATTTTCCCTTCAATTAAATCCCCAATTTTTATTTTTATGATTGAGGGAGCAACAATAAAATAAAATTTTAAGTTAATAAAAAGGATTTAAAACATGGCAAAACAAATTTTGTATTCAATCGAAGCAAGAGATGCTTTAAAAAGAGGTATCGATGCCGTTGCCAATGCGGTAAAAGTAACACTCGGACCACGTGGAAGAAACGTTGTTCTTGAAAAGAAATTCGGTGCACCTTTAGTGACTAATGACGGTGTAACTATTGCAAAAGAAATAGAATTACCTGACCCATACGAAAATATGGGTGCTCAGTTGGTTAAAGAAGTTTCAACTAAGACAAATGATGTAGCCGGTGACGGAACTACTACAGCTACAGTTTTAGCTCAAGCTCTTGTAACAGAAGGAATTAAAAATGTGACAGCCGGAGCAAATCCTATGTCATTGAAACGCGGTATGCAAAAAGCTTGCGATATCGTTGTAGAAGAAATCAAGAAAAACAGTCAGCCTGTAGAAGAAGCACATATCGGAAAAGTTGCTTCTATCAGTGCTAACAATGACGAAGTAATCGGAAACTTGATTGCTAATGCAATGCATGAAGTAGGTAAAGACGGTGTTATTACACTTGAAGAATCTAAAACTATCGAAAACTCTGTAAAAGTAGTTAAAGGAATGCAGTTTGACCGCGGATATATTTCTCCGTATTTTGCAATTCGTTCAGAAAACGGAGTTGTAAACTTTGACGATGCTTTTATTTTGATTTATGACAAAAAGATTTCTTCTATGAAACCTTTGATTCCTGTTTTGGAAAAAGTTCTTCAAATGCAGAAAGCGTTGTTGATTATTGCTGAAGATGTAGAGGGAGAAGCTCTTACTACTTTAGTTGTAAATATGCTTCAATCAAGCTTGAAAGTTTGTGCAGTAAAAGCTCCTGGTTTCGGTGACAGAAGAAAAGAAATGCTTGGAGATATTGCAGCTTTGACAGGCGGACGTGTAATTTCTGAAGAATTGGGAATGTCACTTGAAAAAGTAGAATTGTCTGACTTGGGACGTGCAAAACGTATTACAATCGACAAAGAAAACACAACAATTTCTGAAGGTGCCGGAAGCGAAGAAGACAGAGAAGCAAGAGTAAAAGCTATTCGTTCTGCTATTTCAACAGCAACATCTGATTATGATAAAGAAAAATTACAAGAAAGACTTGCAAAATTGTCAAACGGTGTTGCAATCATTTCTGTAGGTGCTGCAACTGAAGTTGAATTAAAAGAAAAGAAAATGAGAGCAGAAGATGCTCTTGCTGCTACTCGTGCAGCAGTAGAAGAAGGTATCATCCCCGGTGGTGGTGTTACATTGATTCATGCAGCACAAGCTCTTGAAGGATTCAAGTCTGCTGATCCGGATGAAGAATTGGGAGCAAAAATTGTATTGAATGCAGTAAAATATCCTTTACGCCAGATTGCTGAAAATGCCGGTGAAGACGGAAACGTAATTATTTATAAATTACAACAAGAAAAATGGGGAATGGGATTTAATGCTCAAACATTGGAAATCATTAACATGATTGAAGCCGGTGTTATCGACCCTGCAAAAGTTGTAAGAACAGCATTGCAAAATGCAGTAAGTGTTGCTTCTTTAGTATTAACTACAGAAACACTTGTAGCTGAAGAAAAAACTGATAAAGCTGAACCTGCAATGCCTGCCGGCGGTATGGGAGGCATGGGCGGAATGTACTAAAATACATTCGACTATAAAAAGAAATAAGTGTACTGCAACGCGGTACACTTTTTTTATGTCTGCATATTATTATTTGCTCTCCGTGGTTTCTTACACTTGGTAAGATTGTACTTCTTACAAGCAGTTGTTCAGACCCTTACAAGCAGTTGTTCAGACCCTTACAAGCAGTTGTTCAGACCCTTACAAACAGTTGTTCAGACCCTTACAAACAGTTGTTCAGACCCTTACAAACAGTTGTTCAAGACTGTTACAAATAGTTGTTTAAGACTCTTACAAAATAAAAAATCGTCATGCTGAATTTATTTCATCATCTTATTCTTTTCGACTCGATATTTCCTACGGAAATATTTCGTTCGTTCTACGAACTCACCGTGTCTGCAAAGAAAACCATCGTTGTTCAAGACTCTTACATTGAAAAGCTTATAT
>JAXJQT010000441.1:0-3781 GCA_036311025.1 Spirochaetota bacterium | reverse complement strand
GTATCATGATAGTTTGCTATATTCCCGATATTTTCAGTTCTTTTTATATATTTGATATCTCTTTCCGGTGTTTCATTAATGATTTTTCGCACAACGGCTTCCGTATCGTCAGTAGATGCATCATCACTGATTACAATTTCAAGATTATCATAATCTTGGTTTATTACAGAAATAACGGTGTTATAAATATATTTTGCTTGGTTATATGTAGGTATCATTACAGATACTTTTGGCTGAAACACAGACTCTCCTTTGTTGTTACTTCTATATTGCTATACAATTAAGGAATATATTTTACAGATGTCAAAAGCTTTGCTTGATCACCGACTTTAATTTTTTGATTTTCGAAAAAACCTTGATTCATTTCTAATGCATACATCGCTTTTTCATCAGATGCAACCGTAGTTTCATCTAACGGCTGCATTTGCTTTATTGAAACAATTTTCATTTGTGAATCAAAAAAAGCAATATCCAAAGGAATTAAAGTATTTTTCATATAAAAATACCTATAATCTTCATAACTGAAAACAAACAACATTCCGGTATTTTCAGCTAATTTTTTTCTGAACATCAAGCCCTTTGAACGTTTTTCCTGGGTATTTGCTACTTCTACGGTATATACTTTCCCGTTCATTTCAATTTTTGCATTAGTTTCATTTTTACATGATGAAAATATAATAATTAAAATTGATAATACGGTAATTTTTTTTAACATAATTTGCCTTTTTTCTTTATTCATACATAGACAGAAAATCTGTTTTACTGTAATTGTAAGTTTATACTTTTTATGGTATGGATTCATATATGAAAAACATAAAAAAATCAAGTTACATTACTATATGTTTGTTACTATTCATCAGTTGTAAAAGTGTCTATTTCGGAGAAAATACTCAAACATTAGATTTTGAGACTGTCGCCGAAGAGCGTGATATTATAGAAAAAATTGAAGTACCTTATAAAGCATTTATAAATATGTTTCCGGTAAAAGGGAATGTCTTGCATATTTTAGGAAGTGTAGTTGCTCCTGACGGCAGACTTTTTCTTGTAATAAATTTTCCTCATTTAGCTGTATTAGTAAGTAATGACGGCGGAAAAACATTTTCGCATTCACTTTTTTACAGTGATTATTTCATTTTCCATGATTATGAAAACGAAGACAGCGGTCGTTCACGCAAATCAGTTCGCCGTGATATCAGCGTACATTCTACATTCAGCGATAACGGAAAAATAGCATTAAGTGCGGGACCGTTTTTGTTTTTATCAGATGACAACGGCATAACATGGAAAAAGGAAACTCCTTTTTATAATTTGGACACATCATTTATTCGCAAGATTTTGTTTGACAAAAACGGTCGACTTTATGTTTTTACCGATAACAAAGCGGCATTTAGTGATAATTGCGGAAAAAAATGGATTTTTTCATCTTTTAAACTAAATAATGAAAAATTAAGAAAGTTCCAATTTATCGATGCAATAATTCATAATAACGGTCTTTATGTTTCATACTTAAAAAACAGCGACAAAGTTTCAGAACTTTATTCTATGAGTTTTAAAGCTTTTAATAATGAAAAAACAGATTTCCCTGATAGCACAGTTTTTTCAGTCACATCGGATTTAAAACAAGCAGTATCTTTGAATCTGCCGCCGGTGTTATTTATATCAGACACAAAAGGGATTTCACCTTTCAATTTTGCACTTGAAAATCTGGAGTTAGAAGAAAATTTCAAGAAAGCATTTTTTTATAAAACAGGTTCATTAAAAGAAGGAAAAAACAGTGCCGCCTATTTTACGCAACAGTTGAGCAAATTACCCTCAGAACAAATATTTGCTCAAACTAACGAACAGAAAGCGATTGATATAATGACATCCGAAATCACTTCATTGACAAGTGAAGAATGTGTACTTGCACAAAAAGCACGTCAAAACAACGACAGCTCATTTATTATTAATGCAAATAAAGAATCGAAAGATGACTATCTTTTTTCTTATAATTTAGCACCGTTAAATCAAATACGCGATTTTTCAGGCGGATATTTAAGAGAAACTCAAATCGTAACGGAACCGGACAAAGACGGAAATTATTACAGTGTAAAATTACGAGGTGAATTTTTATCCGGATTATTTAATCAAATTATGAAAAAAAAATGGAAACGTGACAATTCAAACGCATTCTTTTATAAAGAAGAGAAAAGTTATGATTTTGAAATTAATAAGTTATATAAGAAATTTCCGTTTATTATCGAAAAAATAACAAAAGATAATACTGCTACTGAACTTTTCACGCCTGAAATGTTAGAGTTAAAAATTGCACCGAAATCAAAAATGAACAGTTGGTTTTGGTATAAAAATATAGATAAAAAGCGACAGTTTAAATTAGAAGTCCTTGTTGGAATAGGTGATAATCCCGATATGCTTTGTGTACCGTCAAATCTTGTTCGATACAATGACGGGCTTCTTTTGGAAATATCATATTTTTATCACAATAATTGCTACAAAGAATTGTTTATTCTGAATCTTTGTAATTGAAAATGAAAACTTTCATAGAAATTTGGAGAACAAATTTTGAAATCGATAGAAAAGAAAACACATAATCTTAGGATTATAGACAAAGAAGAACATAAAATAGACCCGCAACTTATCAGTAAAAACGCTGTTTGGGTAGTAGAACGATTGAACAGTGCCGGTTACGATGCTTATATAGTCGGCGGAGCAGTCAGAGATTTATTGACCGGACGTGAACCGAAAGATTTTGATGTGGTAACAGATGCAACACCGAGTCAAGTACGCAGAATTTTTAGGAATTCTCGTGTTATCGGACGACGTTTTCGACTTGTACATATTTATTTCAGTGATATGATTATCGAAACATCGACATTCCGTGCAGATCCTACCGAAGAACGTGATGAAATAATGATTCGCCGTGATAATGAATACGGCACTATTGAAGATGACGTAACGCATCGTGATTTTGGCTTTAATGCTCTTTATTACGACCCGATTAATCAAGTAATTCTCGATTATGTAGACGGTTATGAAGATATTCACAACGGAATAATAAAGACATTAAAAAAAGAGAGTATCAGCTTTTTGGAAGACCCGGTAAGAATGTTACGTGCGGTAAAATATTCTACACTTTTAGGTTTTACACTTCCGGAAGATATGATTCGTCATATACGAAAATATTCAAAAGAGATTGCAAAATGTTCCAAAAACCGTTTGCATGAAGAAATCAATAAAATTTTAAAAAGTGCAAAAGCAGCTGCTATTTTCGAAATGTTGTATGAATGCAAATTATTAAAATATTTGATTCCGTTTTTATACAAAGAACTCGACGGCAAACATCGCAACAGAATACTTAACGAGATTCAATTGGTAGACCAATTACCTAAAGACAAAGAAAAGTTTGAATATGAAACTTATTGGGCGATGGCATTGCTTGCCGGAATGGAAAGTTCATCAAAATTGGAAAAAAGTTTGGCTGCCGAATTGAAAAATGACTCAAAAATAAAAAAAGTAATGCCCAATCAACCGTTACAGCGTCCATATCTTGATGCTTGTCGTGCTTATGTAGAAGATAAACTTTTATCTTTGAATATCCCAAAAAGAAATTGTGAAGATATAGGAAAAGCTTTTTATATCTATAAAAAATACGGTAATTGGGAAAATTCCGAGAAATTAAAACAATTTAGATTTCAATCGGCATTTACTATTGCTATTTATTATTTTGAATTCTTTTGCACTGATTCACGTCTGTTAGATTATGTAAAATGATTAAATATTC
>JAXJQT010000440.1:0-1253 GCA_036311025.1 Spirochaetota bacterium | reverse complement strand
GTACATTGCAGTTTTATCACAACTGGGATCAAACCATCTTGAGAAAACTTACAACCGATGATTATTTAAATTATTCCGGTTCAAAGTCCAATCCAAGCGATAATGATATTCGAGATTGGTATGATGACAAAGCAAGCAGTACTACTGCAAAAAACTTGAATTATATCGGAGCAAATTCCAAAGGTGACAACTGGGGCGGAATGGGTATTCATGACTTGGATTTCTTATTCAGTACATCTGCAGCTTATCGTTTTGCTAATATTTATTCTGTAGGAGCTACCTACTCTATCGAGCCTATTTACACGTTCTTGCCGTCTCGTTTCGACTACGGTTCTGTCAAAGATCCGGAATATTTGGCAAAAATTAATGAGATAAACAGTTCAACATACAGAGATATGTTAGTAAATGAGTTTTCTATCAAGTCTACATTCGGAGTTTCTTTTTCAATCAATACAACAAGAAGAAAAATAAATCCTTATGATGGATATAAATTCAGTGCTTCAGCCGGATATACTTGGGGACATTACGACTATCTTTCATTATCATCACGTTTTACGTATTATTTGAAGCTGTTGCAAATGGATTTCAACAACTGGGTATTTAATCACGTACTTTCAATCAACATGGGTGCTTCATTTATTTTCCCTGGATTTAGAAATCTCGGCGGTCAATTGTACGGAAAAGACACTAAAGGTCGAGGACCGATTATCGATGACGATGATATGTTATATGTAGACGGATTCTTTGTCGGACGTGGATGGGGATCATCTATCGGAACTACTTCCGGATATGAAGGTAAGTTAAGTAACAAATACGGATTCGCACGATTTGACGGTTCGTTGGAATACAGAGTCCCTATTCAAGAACAATTTATATGGCTTGCAGCATTCATCGATATTGTAAACCTGGTAGAAGGTCCGAAACGCAAATTCGTTTATACAGACAGCAACGGCAACGTCATTACATCCGGAAATTCCGTAATTTACAGTACAAATTCCGATGACGCTTGGCGTTGGTGGGATCAAACTGAAAACAATAAATGGTACAACAAAGACATGAACAACTGGTACGGACTGGAAAACTGGTACGGTTCTGTAGGACTCGGAGTTCAGTTAGCAATTCCTCAATTGCCGTTAAGTTTCTATATCGTTAAACGTTTCCAAATAAACTACCAAGGTGGTTTTGAATGGTGCGGAAACGTTGCCAACTCTCCAAACTTAGACTTTGTTCTTTCTATGACAGGTATTTATTTC
>JAXJQT010000439.1:0-20767 GCA_036311025.1 Spirochaetota bacterium | reverse complement strand
GTGTTCACTCCGGAGACTCAATGGCAGTTTATCCGCCGACAAACTTATCAGAAGATGAGATAAACACAATTAAACGTCATACAATCGCACTCGGTCGTGAACTGGGTACAATCGGATTGATGAATGTACAATATGTTATTTCTGACGGAAAAGTTTATTGTATCGAGGTTAATCCGCGTGCAAGTAGAACAGTTCCGGTATTAAGTAAAGTAACTAATATTCCAATGGTAAAAATTGCTACAAAGATTATGGCAGGTAAAACATTAAAAGAATTAGGTTATGGTTCCGGTTTATTGGAAATGCCTCCTTATTGTACAATCAAGGCTCCGGTTTTCAGTTTTGATAAGTTGAAAATGGTAGAACCGGGACTTGGTCCTGAGATGAAATCTACCGGTGAAGTATTGGGACTGGGAACAA
This sequence comes from Spirochaetota bacterium, assembly GCA_036311025.1. Taxonomy (GTDB): domain Bacteria; phylum Spirochaetota; class GWE2-31-10; order GWE2-31-10; family GWE2-31-10; genus RGIG8597. The sequence goes on along the minus strand of JAXJQT010000439.1, from coordinate 20,350 downwards.
ACAGAATGGACGCGTTGTACAATGCTGTTACCGGTTCGGGAATACAAGTACCTGACAGCGGTCATATTTTATTGTCAGTTGCACAAAAAGACCGTGAAGAATTGTTGGATTTTGTTCCGAAATTGCAAGCATTAGGATATAAGTTGTCGGCTACTAAAGGAACGTACGAATTTTTACAAAAACGCGGACATTCTGATGTCGCTTTGGCTCCGCATCCGGGTGATGCAACACCGAATGTGTTGGATATGATTCGTCAAAACAGTTTTGATATTATTATCAATATTCCTACGAAGGGAAAAAATATCAGTAAGCTCGGATTTAAGATTCGTCGTCTTGCTGTAGAATACAAAGTTTCATGTATTACATCGTTTGATACTACAATGAGTATTCTAAATGCGTTGGATAGAGAAAAATCAGCTGAAGTTGTTCCGGTATGTTCATTGAATGAATATCTGGAAAAATTCCCTGTGAAAAAAATTAATCCTTAATTTAATATAAAGATAACGTCGGATATTTCCGGCGTTTTTCTTTTTTTTAAAGGAAATAAATATGAATACTTTGGCTAGTTTGCCGGAAATGACCGCTTTCTTTTCTGCAATTTTTGATTTCATTCGCCAATATCGAATTCATTCTTTTTTAGACCATATGTCTGATTATTCTCAATTGTTTGATATTTTGATGTCTTCACAATTGGAAGATTTACGCTATTACCACAGAATGGATCAATATGTTTTAAAACTTCGCAATGAAAATAATAGATTGGTAGATTTGGTTTATTTATTTTCTTTCGGAAACGAAGGAAGAAACGACCAACAGATAATGATAACTCTTAATAATGAAAAAATAAGAGTGGAAATAATTATTACAGACAATAGAGAATTACCCGTAATGAAATATTCCACTCATGAAAAGAAACGAACTTTCTTTTGGGAAAAGAAAGAATTACCCAGAGAGAGAATGACATTGCAAGATTGGGAAACTTTTCTTGAATCTCACAACAAGCAATATCCTCGTAGGATGAAATAACTTTTTATATATCAAACTCTATTGCAGACAATGCATCGTAAATCTCAGCTTCATTATTAGCCGAAAGAATTTTATTGCGTTTTTCTTCATTTTTCCAAACAAGTACGGAATTAGCAAGAATCTTTAAATACTCCTTATGTGTATCTTGAGGAGAAGCGATTAAAATCGCGAAATTAACAGGTTGATTATCGATAGAGTTCCACTCGCAACCGTTACCTTTTATCAACACGGCAGAAGCAACAAAATCTTTTATAATATTTCGCCGTGTATGCGGAATCGCAAGTCCCACACCGATTCCCGTAGAAATTATATTTTCGCGTTCCAGTATCAACTCACGCAACTTCGTATGATTTGTTATCTTTTTAGAGTTCTTCAGCAACTCCAACAATTTATCAATAACAGCTTTGTGGTCTACATTTTCCATAATTGCAATAGCGTCTTTTTCGATAATGTCAGTCATATTTTTCATGATATTTTCCTCCGAAGTAAGCGTAATATATCAAAAAACACATTTTTCTTCATTAATTTTCTACAGTAAAAATTAAGAGAGATAATCGTTAATTTCTAGTTAAGGAAAAAATAAAAAAAACGATATATACAAGGTATAGTAAATGGCGTATTTCGGGAGGTTTAATTATTATGAAACGTATTTTTATTGCCACATTATTATTTTGTTCATTCGCTATAAATGCGTCACCTATTATCAACAGAATAAATCAAGATTCCGGAGATAATAAAAATCAATTCTTTCCTATGAGTGTAGGGCAAGTCAGAGAGTTTTCAAAAGAAGAAAACGGAACGACTGCGACTTGTACATGGAAAGTAGACGGCGTATTTGATGTTACTGATGAGCAGAATAAACTAAAAAATCAAAAAGCATATCAATTTGTTGATTCATCAAACGGTGATATTTTTTATTTTACCAACTTTGACGGATTTGTTTGTAAATATGCAAAAGCAGAAGACGGAACCTATAAATTGACAAGAATGTTGCCGGAAAATATTGTCGAGGACTACAACTGGATTAGTAATAACATTACTTTTATTATTACTGATGTAAGTATCGACTATGTAACTGTAGAGTTTTTTGATAACCAAAAAGATGTTTCCGGATATAACAAGTTCAAAAAAGCATCCGGACCGTGTGAGATTTATGTCAATGATGCTACTGCAACTCAAAAACATGATATGTTGGCAAAATTGACTAAGATGACACAAGACGAAAAGGTTTCACAGCAAGCATTGCCTACAGAAAAAGAAGTAGAAAGCGTAGTGAAAAATCCAAGTATCAGAGAGAAGTCTCCGGTTGTAAAAGAAGAAGTAGTGGTAGTGGAAGAACCGGCAAAAAAAGAAGTTACAGAAACTGCTGCAGCAAAACCTGCGACTTCAACAGCAAATCAAGTGATTATGATAAACGCAATGCAAAAGAATCTTTATTATATCCAGATTGGTTCTTTTGCTAAAAAAGAAAATGCATTTAATATTTGTGTAGAACTCAGACAAAAAGGTTTTCAGTCTGTAGTGTTTGAAGATAAAGACGGTGTTTTCAAGGTTTTGGTTGAAGGAAACTCTAATATGGATGAAATCTTGGCACAGTTGAGAACACAAGTAACATCCGGAGCTTTTGTTAAAAAAAGAATCGGGAAATAATAAAATCTAAAGACGCAAGAAGGAGGCAGTTTTGCCTCCTTTTTTTATGAAGTTTTGTTATTTCATGAAAGAATTATCATCTACAACATCGTATGGTAATGTTTGGATTAAAACTCCGGCTTCTATAAGTTCTTCTATTTCTTCTTCCGTCAAAGCCACGTATTCAGATTGTGTTTGAACTAAAACTTCATCTTCGATTGCGGCTACAACTTCAGCAATAGCTTCTTCTGCTGCTACTGCTACAGCAGATTGCCTTGGTGTTAATTTTTCACATCCTCTAAAGACATCGTATTTTAAAGTTACACTGTCCGGCATTGTAACTTCTGATAATTCAGTACAATATGAAAACGCATAGTCTCCTATGGAAATTACGCTATCGGGAATAGTTACGCTTGATAATTGAGTACAACGTGAAAATGCACTGGCACCAATAGTAATTACTTCGGTAGGTATTGTTACACTTCCATAGGCAGACGGGTACGCAACTAATACAGTCTTGTCTTTGCTAAATAAAATCTTTTTATCATCAGAAACAGAATAAAAATCATTTTTAGGAGAAACAGTAAAACTTAGATTTGAACAACCGACAAAAACTCCGGATTCAATCTCCTTAACATTTTCCCCAATAGTAATATTTGTCAAATTGGCACATCCCTCAAAAGCACCATATCTGATTTCCTTAACCTTATTACCAATAACAACATTTTGTAAATCTGCACATCCAGCAAAGACATTATTCTCAATTACTTCAAGGTCATCACCAAAACTTATATCTTTTAAGTTAATACAGCCTCTAAAAGCCCCTTGATCAATGATTTTAACATTGTCTGTAATAGCAATACTTGTTAAGTCGGTACAAAATGTGAATGCCCTGGCTCCGATAAATAAAAGCTCTTCGTCGAAAGTAATATTTGCTAATTTAGTACAGCCTGCAAAAGCTTCTTCTCCGAGCATTTCAACGCTTTTTCCGAGATTTACAGATGTCAAATTATTGCAAGACACAAAAGCACAAGCACCGATTGTTTCCACATTATCACCAATAACTACAGATGTTAATTTATTGCAAATAGCAAATGCTTCATTTCCGATTGTTTCCAAATTATTACCGAAAATTATATTTGTTAAATTGCAACAAGCACTAAAAGCTTTATCTTCAATTTCTTCAAAAGAATCTCCCAAGATAATACCTGTCAAATTTGTACAATTTTCAAATGCTGATTCTTTGATTGATGTCAGACCGGTAGTAGCTGATAAATCTAATATTACTTTGACATTACTGTTAACTCTAAAAGCTGTTCGAATGGCAGAAATTGTATCATCGCTGATTTCGCCGGTTACTTTTACTGTATACGGTTCTTCTGATGCCGGCAAATTTGTGATTATCTCTGTCACATTGGCAGCAGTGGCATTTTGTATCCACACGGCATAAAGTTTAATGGAGTCTCCGGTTGTTAAATTCTTCACTGATTGGCAATCACTGAAATCCGGAGAGTTTTTGTTAGCTTCAGTTGCCCAACCGTAAAATGTACAATCAGTTTTTGTAAATGTGTTAGCTGTTAAATCGCTTGTAACATCATAAGTAAGTGTTTGATTTTCCATTGAACCTTTACCGCTGTTAGCATCGAAAATAACACAGTAAGTGGTTGGTGTCCATTTGGCAGTTAATATAATATTTTCGGAAATCAAAGATTCTTTTGTAAATTCGATTTCATTATTGTACCAGCCTGCAAATGTATAACCGGTTTTTGTTAACTGCGTGAATTGTTCTTCTTTTAGAGTATCATTTTTTTTCAATTCTGAAATTTTTGACAGAAGTTTGCCGTATTCATCTTCGAATGTCACGGTATAAGTTTTTATTGTATAGTTTGCTGTGGTGATGACACTGTTTTTCATTCCGTCTTTTACGGCAAAAACTTTAAGTGTAGTGTCTGAGTTTATTGCAAACGGTTCTGTATATTTATTACTGCTTTCTGTCGGAGAACTACCGTCCGTTGTATAATAAATTGTGACATCGTCAATCGAGCATGATAGTGCGACTTTATCGGCGTAATCAATTTTTCCTGGAGCCGGAGTGAAAATAACGGGAGTTATTTTTCCTGCTTCAGTCCAAAGTGCGTATAGTGTGATACTTTTGTCGGTTGTTAAATCTTTCACTGATTGGCAATCAATATAATCCGGAGTTATTCCGTCAGGTGTTGTTACCCAACCGCAAAAGGTATAATCAGTTCTTGTAAAATCATTTGGAATTAAGTCATTTGTGACATCATAAGTAAATGTTTGGTTCGGCATAGAACCGCTGCCGCCGTTGGCATCAAAAATTACGGTATAAGTTTTAGGGGGAATATCTTTTGTAGATAAATCATGTTCAACTTGATTGCAGGCTACAATTATAAAAAATAAAATAGATATAATGTTGATGTTTATGAGTTTCATCATTTGATCTCCTTATAAATAAAATTTAGATAGTAAAGGTCTTAATTGTGCACAAATTAAGATGGTTATTAAGTTTTGTATGAATTAGTATTTGCAATATTGATATATTCATAACAAATTCACATAAAACTTAATTTTAATATAAGAAGTTTTTTTGTTACGGCAAAAATATTTAATAATAGAATGTAAGTGTTTCGAACCGGAAAATCGGCTAGGGACAGACCTCTATTCTAAAACAGAATCAAGGTCTGTCCCCAATATATTCCCCCCCCCCTTGTCACCTCTGTGTAACACTTCATTCGTGCGTTGCAAACGTATAACACGTAACGTGTTGTGTACATAACACATGATGTGTTTAATGCATAACACGCATGATGTTGTACTTTGAATACATTACGTAATTAATGTAGATAAACGAATTAAGAGTTTTAGGTTATGAAATTAAACGGTCTATCTGTAGCATGTAAAACATTTTGTTTGAATAATAAGTGAATAACATGGTAATAGCGAAAATATTGAAACAAAAATAAATATTCGCACAAAATTTGAAAAAGTATTTATTATGTGTTAATTATTACTTCCCTAAATAGACACTATATATAGCGTGATGATTTGTCCAGTAGTTTCTTTTTCATACATCAATGTTAATTTTTCTTGACGTTTGTTAATTTTATTATTATATATAGCGTATATAAAGGAAAGATTAGAGAAGGAGTTAAAAAATGGAAAGAAATACTATTGGGAAGAGAATAGGAGAGTTATTGAAAGAAAAAAATATGTCTCAAAAGACCCTTGCTCAAATGGCAAATGTGACAGAAGCTGCAATATCTCATTATCTGAAAGGAGATAGGATTCCTAAAGGAGCTATTTTATTGAATATTGCAAAGGCTTTAAATGTAACAATGGAATTTCTTTTAGGACAAGAAGAAAATAATACGGTTGATGAAATCAAGATTATAAAATCTCTTATTGAACGCAATGCCCGCAACATAAGTTCTCAAGAGAGAGAAAAAATCATAGAAATGCTTTATAAGCATAAAGGAGAAATATGAATTACAAAATATCAAATGAAAGATACTCGGAAATAACGGAGGAAATTGCAAATCTTTATGAAGATATAGGAATTAAAGCTTTTCCTATAAATCCATTTGAAATCTGTAATAAGTTAAAAATAAAACTTATTCCTTATTCTTCAACAGATGCATTTTTTACTTTAAGTTCTGATGGTTTTAATTATTTCCATACATCAAATCAAGAATATGTAATCCACTATAATGTTCTTCAATCGAAAGAGCGTATAAATTTCACGATTATGCATGAACTGGGACATATAATGTTGGAACATGATAGTCCGGAAAACAATATTGAAAATTCTATAAAAGAAAAAGAAGCTGATTATTTTGCCAGAATGTCACTTGTTCCATTGGGGATAATTTTTATTTTAAGGCTTAGAACACCGGAGGAAATATCAAAAATCTTTAACATCAGTTTCAGTTGTGCAACAAACGTATTTAATCATTATCAGACTACAAAATCTTATCCGAGAATTAAAACTCAAATAATAAATAACAGACTTACAAGGCAATTTATGGAATATACATATAAATTAATAAAGGAGGTGTCATAATGACATGCAACATATTAAAAAAACCGTTGTCGAATACTGCAATATTCTTCAACGGCAACACAGATAAACATTTGTACTATCGATTATCCAGAATGTTTATCGTCCAAAAAAAGAAAAAAATTATACTTTGGGAGGTACATTCATGGGCTCACGCGATCAAGCTTTAAAAAAAGGCGGTTTTACTGCCTACAATTACAAAACACTAATGAGATACAATAATACTCGTTTTATTGTTCAAAAAGATTTTGCAAAAAATAATGTAAAAATTCCTGAAATGTCAAATTCTAAATGGGCAGTTTATACAACATTAAATTTAGATGGAGATATCAAAAGTATTTCTTTTTTCAACGGAGGCAGAAAGAAATATAAAGAAATTGATTTCTCTCATTTTCATGATGGATTAAAACCGCACGTTCATATTATTGATCCAAATGCAAAAAACATGAGAAGTGGAGTTACCCGAAATCTTTCAGCACGTGAAAAACGGCGTGTTGATACAATTTTTAGATTTCATGCAAAGCATAATTTACAATCAAAATATCAGGAGGAAAAGAAAAAATGAGCGTTGATAAAAATAACGAATGGTACAAAAAACAAGTTGATGAAGTTTTTTCAAAAGCAATTTGGGAACCAGAAGAAAAATCAATGTACGAATTTTATGACATGATTAATTTTAATGGGCATTTTGAATTTTCTCACAAGGGATTTAGTTATTTCATCACTTTTGATAAAGATTCAGAAAAAAACGATGTTTGGCTAATTTACGAAAGAGATTTTTCGAATCCAAAAATTGCTTATAAAACTGATTGGGATATTGAACCTAAAACTCCTTATAAAAGTTTAGAAGAGTTAATTTTTGGATTCAGACTTAAAAATGACGGCAGAACTATTACTGAATACGTTTGTGAATGTCTAAGAGTCCCAAGAATATTAATCCCTGACGCAATCAAATGGAGGGAAAATGATAACACAAAATGATGTAATGGATTTTTCAAAATATTATTTCGGAAAAAATGAGCCGCCTCCCTTTAATCACGAGTACTTTGATTTAGAAGATAAAACATTTATTCCGGTAGATGACTTTAAAATTGCAGAAAAGCTTTCGCTTCAATCAAAAAAAGATGTTATCTTGCATCATTTTGTAAAGGATACAAAACAAAACAGATTGCTAAGAAATTATTGTGTCGATAAAGATTTACACTCCAAAGTTTATGCTGTCACAAGTCCTGATTTTAGTGTTGACTGTAAAAAATCTTATTCATGTTTCAATGAAGGTAATATTTTAAAATCAAGGATTTGTGCTTATCAATGGCAATCTGAATGTGACGAAAGAGTTATTCTTACACTGCAATGGGGAGATGAATCTACTTACAAATGGGCATTTGAAAACATTGAAAAAGGAAGTATAGTTGCGGTTTCCTCACAAGGGATTGAAGATTTAGAAATTTTCAAAAATGGTCTGATTTACGGTATAGAAAAAATTGAACCTGATTATATTTGTTGGTATGGCTCAATACCTGAATATCTACACACGTATTATGATTTACATCGAATTATAAAAATGCAAACAAGAACGCAACTATTAAATATGAAAGAAAACAAGTTAAGTAACGATTTGTTTTAAATTGAAAATGACTTTTTGTCATAAAGGAGGGTATATGAAAAATCGAGATTTATGCTTTTTCGGGAAAATCGGAACCGAGAAAGCGAAAAAAAGTCTGTCAATTTATTGGCGTAAATCAACAGACATTGAAAACACATGATGTTTTTCTAAAAAAATTAACTTAACAGATAATATCATACAGACTGCCGATAGTCAGAAAAATTACACAAATATAATATAGGAGCATAATAATGCAAACAAATTTAATAGAATTGAATAAAGCGGTTAATGTGACTGTTCATAGAAATTATTTAAAATCTGATAAATCTTCTTATGCCAGAGTAAAGCGTAAAAAAGTCGGAATAAACAGTGTTATTGCAGAAATTTTAAAACATAACAACGTCTTAGATAAAGCGACATTGATACATAGTGCAATGTTGTTTAAAGATGGGATTTTGAATGTTTTAAAATCTGGGCATGCAGTAGATTTGTTTGAATTGGGTACTTTGTATCTTACAGCCAATGGAAACATTAATTCTGCTAATCCCAATATTTCTGATATTCCTCAAATTTCACTTGGTTTTACTCCATCTTTAGAAGCTTGTCGGTCGGTAAAAGACGTTCAAATTGATTGTACTATAAAAGAGGATAATCTGACATCTATTACAATGATAGAAGACAGATATTCTTTTAAAACAGATGATACTCTTACAGCAGGAAAATCAGTTTCAATTTATGGAAAAAAATTAAGAATTTCCGGTGAAGAATCGGAAGTCGGAGTGTTTTTTGCACCACAGCAAACTGATGGTAATATTGATATTACCGGCAGTGATTGGATTCATGTAAAAGAATCGCAATTAGGGACAAATATGCCGAGCTGTCTTAATTTCTTTTTGCCACAAGAATTAATTGCCGGTAATAAGTATACACTTATTATTAAGACTGCCAGCAGTGGCGGAAAAAGAGTAAATAAAAATATTCGTAAGATGGTTTATGATAATGCTATAACTATTGTCTAAAACCTATAAAAAAAGGCTCTGCAATCATGCAGAGCCTTTTTTTTAAAAAGCTAGTCAATCTTAGTATCTGTAGTGTTCAGATTTGTAAGGACCTTCAACTTTTACGCCGATATAGTCAGCTTGTTTTTGAGAAAGAGTTGTAAGTTTTGCACCGATTTTTTCAAGGTGTAAACGAGCAACTTCTTCGTCCAAGTGTTTAGGAAGCATATAAACTTTTCCTGCTTCCAATTCGTTTTGTTTTTCCCACAATTCAATCTGAGCCAAAGTCTGGTTAGAGAAACTGTTAGACATAACAAAAGAAGGGTGTCCTGTAGCACAACCAAGATTTACCAAACGACCTTCAGCCAATAAGTAAATACAATGTCCGTCAGGGTACAAGTATTTATCTACAGTACCACCTTCGCCGCCTTCTTTGATGTTGATTTTCTGGATTCCAGGGAAAGCGTTCAACTGTTCTACCTGGATTTCGTTGTCAAAGTGTCCGATGTTACATACAATAGCTTGATCTTTCATTTTTGCCATGTGTTCACTTGTGATAACATCACAGTTACCAGTAGTAGTTACATACAAGTCACCGAGACCTAAAGTATCTTCTACAGTTTTAACATCATAACCTTCCATTGCAGCTTGTAATGCACAAATTGGGTCGATTTCAGTAACGATTACACGGCAACCGAAACCTTTCAATGACTGAGCACATCCTTTACCAACGTCACCGTATCCGCAAACAACAGCAACTTTTCCGGCAAGCATTACGTCAGTCGCACGTTTGATACCGTCACAAAGAGATTCACGACATCCGTAAAGGTTGTCAAATTTAGATTTTGTAACAGAGTCATTTACGTTGATAGCAGGAACCAAAAGTTTTCCGGCAGCAGCTCTTTGGTACAATCTGTGAACACCTGTAGTAGTTTCTTCACTTACACCTTTCCAATCTGCTACAACTTTGTGCCATTTTTGGTTATCGTTTTTCAATTCTCTGTTTAATAAATCAAGAATGATTTGTTCTTCTTGGTTAGCACCTTTGCGGTTGATAGTTTCAGGATCGTTTTCAGCTTCGTATCCCATGTGGATTAACAATGTAGCGTCACCACCGTCATCAACGATTAACTGTGGACCAAGGCCGCCCGGGAATGTCAAAGCTTTCAATGTACAATCCCAGTATTCTTCCAAAGTTTCACCTTTCCATGCGAAAACAGGAATACCTGCAGCAGCAATTGCAGCAGCAGCGTGGTTTTGAGTAGAGAAAATGTTACAACTTGCCCAACGAACATTTGCACCTAAAGCGTGTAATGTTTCGATTAAAACAGCTGTCTGGATTGTCATATGCAATGAACCAGAAATTCTAACACCTTTCAATGGTTGTTTAGCTGCATATTTTTCACGGATAGCCATAAGACCCGGCATTTCTTTTTCTGCCATTTCGATTTCTTTTCTTCCCCAATCTGCAAGGGAAATATCAGCAACTTTGTAATCTGACATATAAAAACTCCTTATATATTTTTAAAATCTAAAGCATTTTCTTTCCTTATAATATAAAGAAATTACTCCGATTTTGTAGCCTTAATAATAATAATTTTATGTTGCATGTACGGCTTTGAAGTTTGCATTTCGACTTGCAAACCGGCAACATTGAGCCAATTTATTAAATCATCTTTCGAAAATCCCAACCACAAATCACCTTGTGTGTCTCGAAAGTTTTCGTCATCATGTTCTTCCATATCAATCAAGAAAATCTTTCCGTTCTTTCTCAAAACTCTGGCTGCTTCATTGATTGCCTGTTGCGGAACCGGAACATGATGAAGAACCATATTTATAAAGACAGCATCGATTGTATCATTTGCAAACGGTAATGAAGTTACATCACTGTTGAAAAGTTCGTAATTCAGCGAAGCTTTTTTTGCAAGATGCTCAGCCATTTGCAACATTTTTGCCGAGCGGTCTACTCCGATGACTTTATCACAAAACGGAGCAAGCACCGGCAAATTTCGACCGTTTCCGCAACCGATATCCAAAATAGTGTGATAATGCTCTTTTATTACATCTGCGACTTCAGCAGAACTGAAAATATTATCAAGAAACTGCATGAGTTGTTTGTGTTCACTCTCATCAATGGACGCAAAATATTTTTCTGCTTGCTCCTGCCGTTTCTTCAAAATCATATCAATTTTTATTTTATCTGTTTCAACTTCCGGCGGCATCCAGCTTTTATCAAAATTTTCTATTATTTTTGCAAAATGTTCCCGGTAAAAAGTAGAAAGGCGGTAGTAAATCCACATTCCTTCCTTTTTACTCTCAACTAATCCGGTATCAGATAAAATTTTCAAATGATGAGACACGTTTGATTGCCGTCCGCCGACAACGAACAAAATCTCATTTACCGTATAAGTTCCGCTGCGAAGAATTTGAATTATTCTGAAGCGAGTTTCATCGCCTAATGCTTTAAAAAGTTTTGTTATTTCCATATCAGTATATCAATATTTATTGATATATCACTATACAAAATAATATTCAACCATAAACAATGAAAAAATCTTTGCCGTTTCTTATTTATCCAAATGTTTATCCAAATAATTATTCAATTCTTTTTCTATTTTTATAGATAATCCGCAGATGATTTTATCGATAAACTCTTGCTTATCAAATGCTACGGTATTTGTCGGACAGCCTTCACTTCTGAAAAGTTGTTCCGGAGTAATGTTTAACGCTTTTGCAAGAGCATCTATTGTTTCCGGGGACGGAAATTTAGCTCGTGACTCTATCTCGGTAATGTATTTAGGATTGCAATCAATCAATTCTGCGAGTTTTTCTTGAGTATAATGATTTTGCTTTCTGTAATATTTTAAATTCGCCCTAAAAATTTCTCGTGTTGTCATTTTTATAATTTAAAAATTCATTGCCTGTTATGAAACAATCTATAAGACGTTTAAAAATTCTAATTGTGAATTTTACGTCTTTAAGCTATATATAAAACGTCTAAAAGATTACTTTTTATTGATTGTGGAAAGAAAATGACATTATTTGAACAATTACAGCAGGCGACATCGGAAGAGGATGTAAAAGACGCATATATAAAAACTTTGAAATTAAAGACTTACAATAAAAACATTGTAGATATTCAAACAAAAGAAATTTGGTTTGAAGCAAAGCAAGGTTATAAGCATTCTACCTACGAAATGTTTACGCAATTGGCATTTTATGTAAATTACGCACTTGAAGACGGAGAGTATATTCCTCCGTTTTTGTGTGTTATTGATTGCGTAAAAGCAGCATTAATGAAAACAGATGTTGTGCTTCCGTTGTTGCGTGACAAATCAATCAAGATAAAATGGGGAAAGTCTGCCAGTGATGTAACTGCGGACGCACAAGAAAAAGTTTCACAGTATATAGGAACTCATTTTGTCAGTTATAATATTCAACATAATGAAAAAGAATTTATAGAAGCTGTACATACTGCGATAGAAAAAGGCGAGATTATTCGAACTCAAATTACTCCCAACAATCTCAAAGCCGTTTTTGATAAGTGGATAATGTTGATTGGCAGAGAGATAAAAGGCGTAAAAGATGAAGACTATGCATTGCTTTTTTATGCTGATATTATGAGTGACGGAACATTGAGTACACATGAAAATCTTTCTGCCGAACTTTTGCACAAAGGGACAAAGCCGGCGTTTTTGCTTGGAGGAAAACTTTACGAGCTTGCCAGTGCGGAAGGATACAGAAAATTTTGGGCAATTTATGACAGACCGCCGAAGGTAGAATATAGAAACTATTTATTAGAACGACGTGATAGTTTAATTCCGATAGAGGAAAGAAGTTTTAAAGGTGCGTACTATACGCCTTTGCATGTTGTAGACAAAGCTTATGAACTTTTAAACAGGACATTAGGAAGCGATTGGCAAAGAAATTATATTGTGTGGGATATGTGTTGCGGAGTAGGGAATCTTGAGGCAAAACATTCCAATCATCGAAATATTTACATGAGTACACTCGATCAAGCAGATGTAGATGTAATGAAAGCAGCTAAAACTTGTGTGGCTGCCCAGCGATTTCAATACGATTATTTAAATGATGACATCACTGATGACGGACAAATTGATTATTCTCTTTCTGATAAAGTGCCTCAAAGTTTACGAAAAGCAATCAATGAAGCAAAAAAAGGAAATAAAAAGATTCTGGTTTTGATTAATCCACCGTATGCGGAAGCCGGAAGCGGGAATGCAAAAGGACAAGACGGAAAGAAAAATGTGTCTAAGTCTAAATGTGCCGACTTTTTAATGAACGATTACGGAAAGGCGACCAATGAACTTTTTACTCAATTTATTGCACGTATTTCAAAAGAACTTCCTAATGTTACATTGGCGATGTTTAGTACGTTAAAATATATTAATGCTCCGAATTTTGAAGATTTTCGCAAGCAATGGAATGCAAAATATCTTGACGGTTTTGTAGTTCATTCAAAAGCATTCGACGGCTTGAAAGGAGATTTTCCGATAGGCTTTTTGATATGGCAAACAAATAATTTTGAAAATGCACAGAAAACACCTATTACTGAAATTTCATGTGAAGTACTGGATAAAAATGCAAATCCAATCGGAGAAAAGAAGTTTTACAATTTGCCTGCTGAAACTTACTTAACTAAATGGATTAAACGACCAAAAGCAAACGGCGAAGACGTTGTTGCGTTAAAAAATGCTTTGACTGTTTCAGGTGTAGCTAAATGGTCAGATAATGCAATCGGTTCATTCTTGTGTGATAGTAACGATTTACAAAATGCAGGACAAGCAACAGCATTGTTTTCATCAACTTGCAAAATCGGACACAAAGGAACGTGTTTTGTAACTCCAGAAAATTTGTGGCAAGTAGCGGTGGTTTTTACGGTTCGACAAATAGTTCGACATTTTTGGAAAAATCACAATGATCAGTTTTTAATTCCTAATAAAAAATTAGACAAATTATTTATTAATGATTGCTTAATATGGACGTTATTTGCAGGGAAAAATCTGACTGCTTCTGCCGATGGTTTGATTTATGATAATCACGAATACAGTATTACAAATCATTTTATTCCGTTTACTGAAACAGAGGTAAATGCATCGGAACGTTTTGAAAGTGACTTTATGACAGAATACATGGCGGATAAAGTTTTCTCACAGGAAGCTTTGGCGGTACTGGATGAGGGAAAAAAGATTTATCAAGAATATTTTGCACATTCTTTTAATTATAAAATTCGTGAAGAATACAAACTAAACCGTTCGGATGTCGGTTGGTATCAAATTCGAATGGCATTAAAAGCATTGAACGAATCCGGCGAATGTATCCCGGTGTGCTTTACGCCGTTTGAACAAGCGTATAAAAATCTCAGCGAAAAATTACTTCCGCAAGTGTGGGAATATGGCTTTTTAAAATAAAGTTTTCAAAATCCCCGTTTGCACGAAAATCATATACAAAATCGTTCCGCCGAATATGGAGATTAGCGGATTGTTTTTCCAAAGGTGTATGATTGTCACAAATAGTAATGAGATAATTTCCGGCAATCCAAACGGTGCCGACGTCCACGAAGTGTCTTTTATACTGTAAATAACCAATATTACCATGACCATCGGCGGAATGTATTGCTGGATAAAGTCGAGAATCTTCGGCGGTTTGCGACGACTGAAAAATAAAAACGGAAACACTCTCGTAAAAAAAGTGACTGCGGCTATTATAAAAATGGCGATAAATACACGAGACAATGGCATTGATGTCATGACGGTAACCTCTTGCGTAATAGAATCAATATTACAATGGAAATCAAAATAGAAAATATCAACATATTTTCTTTACCGATAAAAATCAAAACCAACACACTTACAATTCCGGCAACAGCGAAAGGCAACTTCGAACGACATTGCTTCCATTGTTCTATCAGCAGTACCATAAACAATGCCGTAAGTGCAAATGACAGCCCCGTACAATCGAACGAAGTAAAAAAGCTGCCGAACCACGCACCCAACACTCCGCCGGCAATCCAGTAAAAATGGTCGAGCAGACTTATATAAAAGTAAAAATCTCGCTTTTTTACGCCGTCGGGAACAGAAACGGTTGTTAATAATGAATAAGTTTCATCAGTAAGAGCGAAAATCAAATAAGGCGTAAAAGGTTTTGTATTGCGAAATTTATCCAGCAGTGACAGCCCGTAAACCATGTGTCTGGCATTTACAAGCAATGTAACAAGGGCGATTTCGGCAAAATCGGCATTTTGTGCAAACATCGATACAGCTATATATTGTCCGGCTCCGGCGTATATTGTGATACTCATCAAAGGAGCAAGTAACCAATGATAACCGGCATTTGTCAGAAGTAATCCGAAAGCGATTCCGATTGCGATGTAGCCCAGCAATACCGGAATTGTACTTTTAAATGCTTCGCGAAAACATTTATTTGAGAAAATATTGAATCTTGTCATATAAAAAAGTCCTGCGTTCTTATAAAATCTTGTCTAAGTATTTGTCAACATAATAGATTTTTTGATATAAAAAACTTTGTATTTTTTAGACATTTACCAATAGGGGAGGGCAGTGTCTGTGGAAAACAACATATTAGCATTACTGGAAAATCATGTTCAAAAGGTAGAGTCGAATTTCCTGTTTATAAAATATTACAGTCATATTTCATTATCCGACTCACATATTCAAAACTTTTTTCCTGAATACAAAGATGCTGAGTTTTTGCAACATACTTTTTATGCTACAAAGTTTCAAGAAGCATACGAGCCGTTTGCTCAAAATATGCGTTTGTTATACGAAAAATTTTATGCATACAAATACTCTCCCAGTCAATTTATAGATAAATGCAAGATTTATTCGCTTCATAAAGATTTATTTACTTCATTTCTTGAAAACGGGAAGTTTTATCGCAAAGAAGATATGCTTTTGCCGGAAAAAGACTATGAAGAGCAACGTTTTATTGAGGATATTATAAAAATCTTCTCGTTCATTTCTCAAAAGCATTCATTGTTTCTTGTGTTTTATCAAATGCAATTTTCTTCTTCGTCTTTTTTAAAAACGTTAAATGCATTGATTCGTGATTCAAAGTTAAAAAATATTGTCGTTGTCGGAACATTTGACGATACGCAAATCCAACATGAATATTTGCAATTTTACTGGCAGCAGTTGCAACAGACACTTGAAGAAAAGGAAATTATTTTTAATGCAGAAAGTCCGACTTCTTCAAATGAGCAATCGGAAATAAAGACACTGGAACTTGAGCCGGCAAAAATTCCTTATTATACATTGTTGATAAACAATATGTTTGTATCGGCAGCTTTTAAACAAGCAATTTTTTACAGTTCAATGCTTCAAGATTGGATAACATTCAATGAAATAAAAGTGGAACGTAAGGATTTATTACGATTTTATATTGCTTGTGCGTATGTTTTTTTCTATTCCGAAAATCTTGAAAAGGCGATGTTTTATTCAGCCGAGATTGCCAACAACCTTGTTTGTGAAGCTGAAGATGATATTTTTCGTTACGAATATCATTATTTATCTGCATTGATTTGCATTTATTGGGATGAAAAAATCTCAGAAATTCACAGACATATAAGTAAATGTATAGAACTTGCCATTAAGCTTGATGACAAGCAAAAGATTATAAAAGCAAAATTGCTGGAATATATGTATGCTTGTCACGGTTGGCGTGTGAATAAGATTTACACGAATAAACCGATAAAACTGGATTTAGAATTTATAAAGGAATTGGAAAAAGAGAAGTATTTAAACAACCTCAGTTATATCTATACGCAAAACATTGAAAATGAAGTGGCATTTTTGCAAAAAGTCGAATCCGGGAAAAGTCGTTTCAACTATTTTTATAAAGGGCTTTCGCTTGGTGTAAAAACAGACAACAGAGCGTTTTTGCAAAATGCTTTTTTCTATAAGGATTTTATAGTCGATTATTATTATCTGAGAAAAGTTAAAATCCTCATTAATAAGTGTCGTGACTCTTTTTCATTGTCAAACGAATGGACAAAGCTCGTGAATGCGGGGTGTTCTCTGATGGGCCATGAAAAGGTGTTACAGGCACATGAAGTGTTTTGTCAGGCGTTGTCCCTTTGCTACAATCGCCAGTTACAAGCTCGCTATCGCAAAAGTAATTTAAAGCATTATTTTTTGTCATCTTCAAAGCAAATAGAGCATATCTGCGAGACTCTCTACAATATGGCGATTAATGCAATATTAGTGCGTGATTATCAAAATGCTCTTAATTTTCTTAATCCTGTATTGAAAATATTGGAAAACAGCAACAAGTTGGGATTGTCGATTTGTAATATTGCCAAACTCTACGGAATGACGGCGTTGTGTTATATTCATATAAATTCCTTGGATGCCCATACTTACATTGCAAAAGCACAGTTGATTTTGGCTCATTTGCCGGAAATAGAAAAGCGTGTAGATTTTAATATGTGGGATGACAGCTTGTTTTTTTATTTCTTTGTCAAAGGGCTTTTGGCTGAAAAAGATGCCGAGGAAGCAATCGAAAATCTACATCTTGCGAAGAAATATCTTGATTTTATCAAAGGACAGCATTTTGTATTATTGCCGCTTTTTACGGAGAAAGTTGTTCCTTTATTAAGAAAGTTTTCATTGCATGGTGAAGCGGACGAGTTATTGACGGAGTGTATCGACTTTTGCAAAAAAGAAAATCTAAGAAAGACACTGCTTGTAATGTATGCATTAAAAAAGAATGAAACGTTTGAAAGAAAGAATATCGAGCTGACATTGGATAACGAAAGTTTTTCGTTAAATGATATTTTGAATATGTTTTACAGCGAAAATATCGAAATATTGTTGCAGGAAAAAATACAAGACAACTATTTTTTATCATCTTGGCAAAATGCAATGAAGAAAAAATATCACAGGTTAGATGAGTTTTATTGCAAAATGTTGGATAAGATACGCAATTTTTTCAATTTTGATTGTAATATTTATATCAAAGTAGAAGATGACAAACCGGTAATAAAATATGTGAGAAGCACAGAAAGTTCGGTCTTGCACCAATGTGATGCATGTCGAGAAATTACAGATAAATACACAAAGAATGGTGAAAACACATCGTTTGAAATTACCGAATCAAATCTGACAGTAATCAAAAATTTCTTTGAAGAAAATCGTTTGCCGTTTATTTGTCACAGAACGAATCCGTTGTTTAAAAATTTTGCATCTTTTTTGTCGCTGTGGAAAGGTAAGAACATTGTTACGCTTGTGGGAAATCCGGTTTTTCGTAATGAAAAGCTTGATAGTATTTTCATCGGAACTATCGAAATGAAAAATGATTTTATGAGCAATTCGCCTTTGTTGAATCCGGACAGACTTTCTACTTTGACCTTTGCATACAACTGGCTTGTAGATGCGATTGAAGATTTGAAGATTACCGAACAGCTGGAAAAAGAAAAGAAAAACACAGAGACACTTTTGTTAAATATTTTGCCTAATCCGATAGTCAAACGAATGCAAAAAAACAACGGAATCATAGCAGATTACTTTGAAGAAGTGTCGGTTATGTTTGCTGATATTATCGGCTTTACGGAAATTACATCGAAATATCCGGCAGACAAAATCGTACGAGCATTAAATGATTTGTTTTCCAGATTTGACAATCGTGCTATTTGCTTTGGTGTAGAAAAGATAAAAACTATCGGGGATGCATATATGGCGGTTTGCGGGCTCTCAGAAAAAGATGAAAACCACGCACTTAAACTGATGGAGTTTGCACGAGGAATATTTGAAGATATAAATGAGTTTAATAAAACATCAGATATTCAACTGAAAATGCGTGTGGGAATAAACTCCGGAAGCGTAATCGCCGGTGTAATAGGGAAAACGAAAACTATTTACGATGTCTGGGGGGACACGGTAAATGTAGCCAGTCGTTTGGAAAATCAAGGATTGTCTGATACCATTACGTTTAGTGAAGAAACATGGCAACTTGTAAAACACGCTTTGGAGTTTGATGAAGAGCTAAACTTGCAATTAAAAGGGAAGGGAAACATCAAAGCTTACCGAATAAATTGCAAAAACTCTCCGTTTTTGTTTTAACGCTTTCAACGACATTCGCATTTGATAAACAATATTTTATGAAAACGTTTGGCTGATAAAAAACGGCGAAGATTTTATTCTTCACCGCTTGAGTTTGCTTAAATGCACTAATCTTTAGTTTTTGGGAAATTATCCTCAAAGCCTTGTCATGCTGAATTTATTTCAGCATCTGTCCTATGTGCAGGTAGATTCCGAAACAAGTTCGGAATGACATTATGTTTTTATTTAAGACTGCACCTTAATGTTTATTAGTTCTTACGGAACTCACCGTTAAAATTTCACACTCATGGCGAGAGCTACGCCGGACGGTTTTTCTAAAGCATTACGCTTTTTATCACAAGAAAGTTCTCCGCTTTTACCGGAAGTAACTCCGATATCGACTGATAGGCGGTTTGTTTGCCCTTTCAGCCACGCCGACATTGCGAGACTCGTTATCATGACAGGAAGAGCTCCAAGAAATGCAACTCCGTTTAAAACCGTAATATTTATGCCTAAATTTAATAAAATAGTGTCATATATATTGATTGTTCCGGCACATATTATTCCGGCTCCGATTCCGCCGAATGCCAATCCTATTCCGCTTACAACACCTGAAACTATCGATAATGTTTCCCAATTCTTGGTCTTTGCTTTGTAATATTTTGCCAAAGTCTTACTGTCACAAAATTGTTGTTTTTCTCGGTAATATTTTATTCCTTTGGCAAGTAGTATAATTCCGGGGATGAGGAAACCTATTGGAGGAATAATCAAGAAAGGTGCTAACATAAATCCCCAACTGGCACAAACTGTTAAAAGATATACAGATAATGGAACGAATCCAGTTGTAAATATCCCCGAATATGACAAAAAAATGCATTTTTTTGTCATATTCGGGGATATTTACAACTGGATTCGTTCCATTATCTGTATATCT
>JAXJQT010000438.1:0-2522 GCA_036311025.1 Spirochaetota bacterium | reverse complement strand
GAATATAGCATTATTAAGGTTAGTATTGCAAAATTTTGCACCGGATAAATTTGCGTCGGTAAAAATACAGCCTTCCAAGTCGCTGTTTGAAAAATCAGCATTGCGTAAATCAGCACCCGTAAAATTTATTCCGATAAGTCTTGCGTTTTTTGCAACGGCACGATTCATTTTTACATCATTCATAACGGAATAACTCAAATCTGCACTTGAAAAATCAGATTTTGACAGTTGACTGCCGCTTAAAGTACTGTAAGTTAAATTCGCATTGTTAAATTTTGTATTGGTATATATTGAATTTCCTAAATTCTTCCGAGTTAAGTCGGCATTTGTGAAATCAGCTTTTTTATTCGGACAACCGCACAGAAATATGCAAAATCCTATCAACAATAAACATTTTTTCATGTTCCCTCCCAATATTTTCATTTAAATTATCGAAATAAGACAATTTCTGTTTAGTAAAAACAGTTTCTTTTATGTATTTTTATTTTATCCTTTAAGGACTTCTGCTAAATGACGAAATCTGTGATATAAAGTTTGTTGTTTTTATTAAAGAAAGCAACAAAACTAAAGGAGAAAGAGAAATGGCGTTTAAAGATGAATATAATTTCAGTAATCTCGTAAATGAAATGGAAAATCTAATCATTAACGAAACAGAGCAACAATTGAATCTGGAAGAAAATAGCGACATTTGCAGATGTGAAGACTGTATTCTTGACATTGTGGCGTATGCATTAAATCAAGTGCCGGCGTCATACAGATGTACTTACAGCGGACGTTTATATGCTCAGGCTCTTTATGTAGAGGAGAAAAAGTATGCTATTTATCGCAATGCAGTCAAAGTTGCAATCGATAAAGTTCGAAAAAATCCGTCACACAGTTGATAATAAGTTTTTTTTCTTAAATAAAACGGTAGCCGGAATATTTTTAACATTAATAATAAGTTGTTTGGTTTCTTGCGGGACAATATTGGATACGGGAAAAATAATCGGGAAATGGAAGCTGGTAACGGCGGAATTTTATGATTATCATGCAGGAGCTGATACTTATATCTGTTACAGTACGGAGACTTTGCCCATAGGAGAGACAGAGCCGTCATCACGTCAGCCGGTATTGGGGAACTTTTTCTTCAGCCCGAAAGTTACAGAGAACTTCTATATTGTTTTTAATGACAACGGAGCCGGAGCCGATGCTGACGGAGAATTCATGATTTATTATAAAGATTCACCGAAAGCCTCGGATTATATAATCAACGGTAACAATCCGGGAAAATGGAAACTTGATTCTTTTAATAATCGGTTAACATGTCATATCCCCGAAAGTGATTCTGTCGTTACGGCAGATACAGGTTCAGATGCGACAGATGACGGTTACGGGATTTGGCAAACCGAATTTTCTTTTGACAATGATTGGCCTTTATCATCTCCGCAGAAAATGGAACTTTTGATTAAAGCTAAAGATACAAATGTAGAAAGTTTTGATATACAAGGAACCGGAGTGAGTGCAACAATAATAAAAGGATATTTTGAAAAACAATGAAAAATCATAATTTTAGATTTCGTATATATGCCGGAAGCAAACTGATGGGAAATACATCCGGAGCTCCGGTATTTGTTACTTTATTCGCCGGTATTGCCGGGAGTTTTGCTGTATTACTTGTAGTTATAGGTGTAATGAACGGTTTTCAGGACAGTTACATTACACGCCGTGTCGAAATAGCTTCATATCATGCAAGCCTTATGCCTATAGATACAAAAGCCGGATTTGTTTACGACCGAACCGTACTTGACGAATTGTATCGGCAAATACCGGAAATTGAAGCTGCGGTTCCTTTTTGTGACCGTGATATTATAATTTTATTTCGTAATAAAATTGATTCAGACAGACAACCGGTAAAATTACGTGCCGTAGACCCGACCGAAATTCAAAAAGACAGTCGTTTTATAGAATTGTTTAATATCACTCACGGAAAGTTGGATTTAAGCGATGACAAAGTTCTTTTGGGCGAAGAGCTCGGCTGGAGAGAACTGTCATTTGCACGGTTGAAATCTGCTGTTTATTTGACGCCGGATATAAGTTTGCAGACATTAAGCGGTAAAAAAGAAAAAGATGCAGGTGAGTTTCGTGTAAGCGGATATTTTAATACGGGGAGCTATGACTATGACAGATATTGGGCGTTTATTTCTTTGTCATCTTTTTTCAAACTTACGGGAACCAATCAAATCGACAATATCGGGCTGAAATTTAAAAAAGGAACGAACCATCGTGTAGTTGTAGAAAAGATTAAAAATCTGTCATTATTGGAAAAATACGGATTAGAAATAAAAACGGCAGAAGAGACAAACAGTGCGTATTTTGCGGCGTTGCGTCTGGAAAAGACAATGATAATGTTTTTATTTGTAATAATCTTTTTGATGGTGGCAACGAATATTTTTGGTACGCTTCGTCTTACAATCCTTGAGAAAAAGGAGAAAATTTTGATACTCAAAGCATTGGGAACAGTTCCCCATGATATAGAACAGATT
>JAXJQT010000437.1:0-2957 GCA_036311025.1 Spirochaetota bacterium | reverse complement strand
CGCATGAGTAATACCATCGGAACTCTGATTGCGATTCCGCCGATAAGTCCTTGTGCCATGGAAAAAAGAGTTTTTCCGTTTCCGTTAAAATAACCGATAAAACAAAACAAGAATGAAGTCAGAAATACGTCGATTGCGTAAGCTTTTAAATATTCATGACCGCTGGATATTACCGAAATATCTTTTGAGAAAATCGCCGTAAGGATGTCTCCTCGAAAGAAAGAAAATGTCCCTATAAAACACGCCATTACCAATGAAATTGCAATTCCGCTTTTTAATGCCTGTTTGGCTCTCAGCGGTTGTCCGGCTCCTATATTTTGAGCGACAAAAGCACTTAAACTTTGTGCAATCGCCGACGGAATCAGCATTATAAAACCGCAAACTTTTTCTGCCACACCGACACCAGCCGAAGCTACAAGTCCCAACGAATTTACCGCTGTTTGAATTACCAAAAACGAAATGCCCACCAAAAAATCTTGAAGTGCAATCGGCAGTCCGAGTTTCAATTCTATTCGAACAAAAAAAGTATCAAATCTGATGTATTTTTTGCGAAACTTAAAAGGAAGTTTCTTTCTTGCAATTATAAAAAACGAAATTAATACACTGAAACCTTGAGCGATGACAGTGGCAAGTGCAGCTCCGAAAGCTCCCATTTTGAAAACAGCAACAAAAAGTAAATCCGCAAGAATATTTATCACGCAGGCTATACAAACTGTAATCAGCGGAGTTTTTGAGTCGCCGATACCGCGGAAAATCGCACCGAGCAAATTATAAAATACGATAAAAATTAATCCGGCACCGCAAACGCTGATATACCGGCAAGTTTCCGCAAATGCTTCCGGCGGTGCGTGCAAAAGTACGGCCAACGGTTTTGTGAAAATAACCGTAAAAATCGAAAGAATAACGCCCATCAGAGAAAAAAGTAAAATTGCACTTCCTATAGCCTTGCCGGCTTCGTCCGGTTTTTGTTCGCCGATTTTTTGCCCCACAAAAACCGTCACGCCCATTGTCAAACCGACTACAAGATTTGTCAATACATGCAAAAGCATACTGCCGGTAGAAACTCCGGATACATCGCCGGTAGAGGCAAACTGTCCGACAATCAAAAGGTCTGCACCGCCGTACAACGCCTGTAAAAACATTGCTGCCAACACCGGAATTACAAATCGTAATAATCCGGGCAAAACCTTTGCGTGTATAAGTGAATTTTCTTTTGTCATTTTGTTTTTTCCTACAAAATAAAAACAGCTGCCTATTTAAGAAAACAGACAGCCGATTTTACCGTTAATTTTTTTTAAAAAATTATTTTAATGTCGGATGACGGTCAAAATAATCTTTTGTTTCTTTTGCAACAACACCGCTGAGTACAATCAAAGAAATACAGTTCGGAATAGCCATTAAACCGTTTGTAATATCGGCAATTGTCCATACGGCACTGATTGTCATGTAAGGTCCGATTGCAACTGCCAAGATGTACAACCATCTGTAAACTTTTACTACACCCATATTGCCTTTTGTCAAATACTCAAGACATTTTTCGGAATAGTAATCCCATCCGAGAATTGTCGTAAATGCAAAGAATACCAAACAAAGCATTAAAAGGAATTGAACACTGCTTCCGTCACCGCCAAGAACTTTAGAGAATGCAGCAGCTGTAAGTGCAGCTCCGTTTAATCCGGAATTCCAAACATCTCCTCCGGCAATTACGATAGAAAGACCAGTCATTGTACAAATGATAAGAGTATCGATAACTGTACCTGTCATATTTACCATACCTTGCTCTACCGGTTCCTGTGTTTGAACGGCAGATGCTGCTATAGGAGCAGAACCGAGACCGGCTTCATTAGAGAAAATACCGCGAGCAATACCTTTTTGCATTGAATCTATGATTTGTTTTAATACAAATCCGGCAGCTCCTCCGGCAACAGCTTGCCATCCGAATGCAGATTTAAAAATCAAAGCAAACGCACCGGGAATTTTTGTAACATTCATAATTAACACAGAAAGCCCCAAGAAAACATAAATAAAAGCCATTGCAGGAACTACTTTTTCCGCAACTTTTGCAATTCTTTTCAATCCGCCGATGATTACCAACGCTACACAAATAGTGATAATTGCACCGCTGATAACGGTAGCCCAAGTATAATCATTTCCGAAAAGTGAAAATGCGATAGATGTTTTTTGCGGATCAAAAGCATTTTGAACAGCTCCGGTAATTCCGTTTACCTGTGTAAAAGTTCCGATTCCGAAAAGTCCTACCATAGTTCCGAAAACAGCGAACAATACAGCAAGCCATTTCCAGTTTTTTCCCATACCTTTTTCGATAGTATAGAACGGACCGCCGAGAACTGTACCGTCAGCTTTTACTTCACGGTATTTAATAGCAAGCATACATTCTGCATATTTTGTAGCAGTTCCGAGTATTGCGGCAAACCACATCCAGAACAAAGCTCCCGGTCCGCCGCCTAAAATAGCGGTAGCGACACCGACTATGTTTCCGGTTCCGATTGTAGCAGAAAGGGCTGTACAAAGAGCTGCAAAACCTGAAAGTTCACCGTGACCTTCATTTTCTCTGAAGATAGTTTTAAATGCACGTCCGAGTTTCGTAAACTGGATACCGCGAGTTCGGATTGTCAAAACTAATCCGGTTACTAAGATTAATACGATTGTCGGAAGTCCCCATACAACGTCATCAATCTTTACTAAGATTTGATCGAAAGACATAAAATTTAATCCTTTTCTTCCCTTGATGATCAAACAAGGAAAAACAATAAAATAATGACGACTATAAAAAATCGTCACTCTGAGAAAGTAGAACTTACACCAATATAGATTGTAGTTTTATTAGGAAGGCTCTGTCCTTTTGCCTGAGAGATTATCTGAACTGTGGATTTTTCAGATGTACACCTTCGGCGCTTTATCGCATTCAACGAAAGAAATAAAGACTCTCCAGAGAT
>JAXJQT010000436.1:0-9269 GCA_036311025.1 Spirochaetota bacterium | reverse complement strand
TCTTCTTATTGTTTTTGTTCCGCAAGTCAGAAATTTTATTATTTCATTTGTTGAGAAAAAAATCAGCAGAGGGCTTGATCATGAACATTGGAACAATACATTGATAAGCCTCAATGTTGCTTTTTATGGCTTTATATTGGCGTTTTATCTTTTGACAAAACTTTGGGAGAATCTTTTAGACGCAAAAACTGATATTTTCACATATTTTTCAAATAAAATAAGTAAGATTTCAACGGAAGAATGGATGCATTATATTCCGTTGTTTTTCTTTACGCTCATTGTTTGTGTGATTCATTTTTGCCTTGTACAAGGCGGAGATGATGTAAATTATTTTAGTCATGCATTAGAAGGAAGAACATTTTTAGATTTTTTAAAAGACCGCTACAATACTTGGTCTTCTCGTTTGGTTATAGAAACTATTCTTATTAATTGTTATTGGTTGAATTTTGGGCTTTGGCGTGTTCTTGATGTTGTAGTTTTTGTCGTAATTGCAGAAAGTATAGTTTCAATTTGTTTGAATGATAAAAAATACGCAGCGGTTGGTTATGCGGTTATTTTGTTTTTGACTCCTTATTTTTCTTTATGTACAGCTGGCTGGGGAGCTACTACCGTAAATTATTTATGGCCGGTTGCAGCTGCAATGCCGGCGTTTGTGGTTGAAAAGAAAATATTTGAAAGAAAAGCTCTGTCAAAAGTGAGCGTTATTCTTTCTCTTTTACTTTTGATTTTTGCAACAAACCAAGAGCAAGTTGCTGCTTTGATATTTGGTTTGAATCTTTCGTTCTTGATTTTCAATTTATTAAAAAATCGCAACTTTCAAAAAAATGACTTTTACTTTATAGCTGTTATTTTTATTTGTATCGTGTCACTTATTTTTATTCTTTCTTGTCCGGGAAATAAAATCCGCTTCTCGAAAGAAACTACAACATGGTTTCCGGGATATTCGACTCTTTCAATTTTCGAAAAATGCCAAATTGGACTTCTTACAATTTTGAGTTATTATTTTTCATTAAAGGAAATGAATTTTATTATTGTTCCGCTTTGTATAGTTTTAACGATTCTTTTTTATAAAAAAAGCAAGTCCAATTTTATTATGCAAATTATATTAAATCTTTTTATAGTATTTTGCTTCGCTTTGAATATCTTGAAAAAAGACTTCATTCTTTCAAACAATCAACTTGCAAAATTTTCAAACCATTCAAATGTTGCAATTTTGTTTGAATGCATAATTTTGACAGCTGTCGGATTTTGTTTCTTATATCAAATTTATTCTGTAATGAAAGAAAAGAAAGCAGGTCTTTTTAATGTCTTTCTATTTTGTGCCGGATACTGTTCGGCTCTTATAGTCGCTTTCTCACCGACTGTTTATGCAAGTGGCAGTAGATGTTATTTATTTATGAGCTTTATAATATTCATAGTAACATTTAAGATTATTAATGATTATACAGATAAATCGCATAACTGTTTAGAAAAGCCTTCAGAGTTTAATCAGTAATTTAACTAAAACAAGCCGGTCATAAGGTAAATCCTCTTGCCGGCTTCTTTTATTTTATTGTGCTATTATCGCACGAAGTGAAAAATGAACAGCTCGTTTTTTCACAACAATTTAAGTTTTAGCAGTTGCAAATTACAATTCTTGTCATTAGTGATAGTCCAGATAAATTCTCCGTCGTATAGTACATTATAAACATATATGGAATTAAGATAATTCAAGTCTATTTTTTTTAGTTTTTCACTGATGTCAGATAAATTACGTATACGAATATATGTACGTATCTGGCCTACCATATTTTGATATGAACGGGGTGAGTATATAACGTTATTATAAAGATCTAAGTCACATCTATAATCCCAATAAATCAGCTTAGCAGTGTTCACGGATTCACTTACCGAACAAGTGTTATTGGTCTCATCGTATGTAAAAAATTGAAGTTCATCGTAGTGTATTCTAAAATAGAATTTACCGGTTACACAGTCTATCCCGAAATTATCAATTTTATTAATGTCTATTCCAAGAGTTTCAATTATAATTTCTTTTACAGTGTTATCAGATTGGTCAAAAGAAAAAAGAGCATTCCCATATTCTTCAGTTTTGATGAAAAATAATATTTTATTGTTGTGTAATGCAAAATCACGAATCTTAATATTTTCAAAAGGAAAAGGAATAAGAATATTTTTTTCTACTTGCATAGTTGTTTTATTAACTACCGAAATGTATTTATTTGTATCAAAATAAGTTACGAAATATAACTTATCGTTGTATTGATTGAAAATACAGGTCCATTCTTGCTTTTCTTGAAATAAATTTGCGATGTAATATTGCTCTACAATGTCTGCACCGGCTTTTGATGGATTATATTCACAAATTTGAGGGCTACGTCCACCTGTAGCTGGGTCACAAATATCACAACCGGACAAAAACAGTAGAATTAAAAGTAGGAAGTAATGCTTCATAATTTTTCCTCCTGATAAGTCATTTTACTTCAATCATATAGTAGTTTCAATATTACTCAAGATTTACATTATTTTATGTAAAAAAAATATTTATGCGTTGTATTTAAATGTATGTTATATTTCAGGCACTTTAATTTTATATAAGCAGGACATTTTATGAAAATTCTTTTCGTTTATCCGCATTTCAAAAAATATCTGGAAACAAATCCGGGGATTTTGGAAGCTCTTAAATTTCCTTTATATGCGTCGTACAAAAGTACGCCGTCACTCGGTATTCCGATTATGACAGCTTTGACACCGGACGAACACGAAGTTCATTTTGCAGACGGTAACCTTGACCCGATTCCGTACGATGAACATTTTGATTTAGTTGTTATCAACTGTTTTACACCGCAGGCAAAACATGCCTATGAAATCGGGGACACTTTCCGTGCCAGAGGCGTGAAAACTGTAATGGGCGGAATATTGCCGACAAATTATCCGGAAGATGCGAAAAAACATTGTGACGCCGTTTGTATCGGGGAAGCAGAGCAGACTTATCCTAAGGTTCTTGAAGATGCAAAAAAAGGCAAGTTGCAAGAGTTTTACATTGGGGATAATACTTTTGATATGGCAAATTATGTCATGCCGGACAGACGATTATTCAAAAATAAAAAAGGTTACGACTGGAAGCCTGTACTTGTACAATGTTTCCGTGGTTGTGATATGCGTTGTAATTATTGTGCAATTCCCGGAGCTCACGGAAATTGTATAAGAATGCGTCCGCCTGAACATGTTATTAAAGAAATTGAAATGAATATGGATATGGACGGATTGTTCATTGCCGATGACCAATTGTTATTTCCTACAGAAGTTACGGAAAAATATGCATACGAATTTTTCTCTCGATTGAAAGATTTGAATTATAAAAAATCAATCTTCCTTTCCGGTTCAGCAATGCTTACCAAAGATGAAAAATTGCTTCGTTTGGTAAAAGATGCCGGAGTAGACCATTTGTACTGTGTAACGGGATTTGACCCTATCAGTATGAAAGCCGTAACACACGATATGCCGGAAGAAGCAGAAACAAACTTCAAACGCATGAGAGACGCCGGATTGGAAATATTTGCGTCTGTTACAATGGGCTTGGAATCTGATACTAAAGATATTTTTGAAAAACATTTGAAATTCTTGGAACGTAACAAAATCAGATTTGTAGAATTCTGGCTTGCGACTCCGTATCCGGGAACTCCTATGTGGCGAAAATACAAAGCTAAAAATCGTATCTTGACTGAAGATTTCGATTTGTACAACGGAGCTCATTGTGTTTTCCAGCCTAAGAAAATGACAAAGGAAGAAATGGAAGAAGGTTTCTTGTACTGTTGGAAAGAGTTTTTCACTCGCTTCCCGCTTGACCCGGCTGAAGCAATGAAATATTACAACCTGACCGAAGAATATCAGAAAAAGCACGGGCTTATTTCCAATGATGATAAGGCAGATAAATAATTAGTTTATATAGTAAAAAGGACTGTCCGATAAGAAGTTTTAGGGACAGTCCTTTTTTATTTTCACAACAATTTAAGTTTTAACAGTTGATAATCTACTAATACCCAAACAAATTCTCCGTCATACAATACATCATAAAAAAATGCATAGCCTAAATAATTTAAGATTATAAACTCTTCTTTTGTCACATCTGCAATGTCAGAAAGGTAAATATAATGTCTGTAGCCGGCTTTATCACTGCAGGAAAGACCTTTTCTGAAAATTATATTTTCATTCATACTTAAAATATCAGTATAAACATTTACTTTTTCATAACGGATCCAAACATTTTTAGGTTTTTCTATTTTTATAGTTTCGTTTTTTATGTAAGTATCGTTTGAGTCGTCATAAGTAAAAGAGTGGAGTTCATTGTAATCTTGCAAACAAAAACGATTTGTCACTCGGTTCACAGTAAGATAGTCAATATCATCAATATCAAGTCCAAAAGTCTTAAAAGTATCCAGTTCTGCCAATGTATTGTCAGAAAAATCAAAAGTAAGAATTTTCTGTATATCTTTATGTTTTGAATAATCATACCATTCAAACAACAAATAAGCTTTGTTGTAAAAAACTTCAAAACTTGAAATCTCAGCTTCTGATGAAATATTTTCATCTAGATTTATTTCTAGTTTATTTTCCACGGTCATTGTAGCTTTATCAACTATACATATTTTAAATTCTTTAGATCTTGTTGTATAATCTGCATTATAATTATAAGCTACACCGACAAAATAGAATTTTCCATTGTATTCACACATTTTTTCAAATTGAATAGCTTCATCAAATAAATATAACATATGTATTTGTAAAATATTTGCACCGGCTTCTTCTGGTTTATATTCTGCTACAGTTTTTATAGCTTCTTCATGTATTGACGGTTCACAAAGTCCAAAACAACAAGAAAAAAATGCAAACGGTATAATTAATAGGAGTAAGTAATGCTTCATTATTTTACCTCCTTGTCGTCTGATTGTTTTATGGCAGAATACAAATCTATTTCGTAATAGTAAGCATCAGCGTCAAATTTTTCATTCTTTTCATAGAAACATGGTTCATCCACATATATAAAAAATATGCTCTCATCATTTTTCCATGTATAAGAATCACTTCTGTAAATCTCTTCACGAGAAAGATTTGCCAGTTTACATCTTGTTTCTGTCACGTGTTCAATCCATTTTGCCTCATCGTCAGCTTGCCAATCCATCGGATAAATCGCAACAAAACTATCATCTCCGCCGAAATCTTCTTCTATTTCGATGTCGTCTGTAGAACCAAACAGTTGCATTTTTGCGTCGTCTTCACTGCAAGCAAATGCGGCAACGTAGTCGGCTACGGCTTTTTTCCAGTTGTCAGCCTTGTAATAAATGCCGTCTTCGTCGGAATCAAAAGAGACTATCGTGTCATTATTGGCAATATCAAAAAAACAAAATTTACTGTAGACATTATCTATTGCTTCCAGTTTTTCCCTGTAAGCATTGTAACCGGACAGATTTTCCTCATCATCTTCAGCGATGTAAAATTTGCAAATTCTGGCTTTTTTTATGTTTTCAAAACCGGCATTTACAAAAGCATTTTTTGCTTTAGATTCTTCTTCAATGTAATAATTTATTTTTTCATCGGCGGCTAAATCAGCGGCAAAATCGAAACTGTCCGGATATAATGCTGATACATAACGAGCTACATATTCCGGCCAGCCTTTTGCGGTATAAATCAGATTTTCACCGGCCGGTGTGTTTGTATCGTAATAATCGTAAAGCGTGCTGTTTCCCATTTCGCTGTCGGCGGCAATACCGAGCTCTCGGGCAACATTTGCAGGAGCTGTCAACGAAAGAGGCGTACCGGTGAGAGTATCAATATTCTTGTCGAAGTTAGCGACTAACAGATTTGTCATATTGTTTACGGTCAAAGAATTGACTCGACTACCGATGAGGTTACAATCAATGCTGCTGCGAGAACTTCCGCTTTGTAAAAGCAAATCTGATACTTTAGAATTTATGATTGTCAGATTCGAAGCATTACTGTCGATGTTTTTTATAGATTTTATATTTTGCAAAGTGACATCGTTACTTGTTATTTTTAGACGAGCATTATCTAATGAGCCGTTTTTTATCGTCAATCTTTTGTCAATCACGATTTCTGTGTCATTCATGTCAAAGTCTGTCAGGTCGATAACTTCACCGTCTACAGCGTTATTTATTTTGTCTTGCAGTTTGCCGATAGTCGCATTATCAATAATCGTGTCATTGTTTTGGGCTGTTTGTCCATTGCTATTATCACCGGAATCACATCCACCGAGCAGTGCCGTCATAATTAAAATATAGAACAGTTGTCTTTTCATTTGCATTTTCTCCTTAAAATCTGTCTGGGCAATAAAAAAATTTAGCATATCACTTTTTTTTAATTTATTAACAAAATTAATCGGAAATTCAATTTATAGAACCTTGATTCCGAAATTATGCTTGAATAGAATCGTTACGTTTGCTTGTAATCTTTCTATTTGTTTGTTTGTTGTTGTTCTCTATAGATGCGGAAGTCACCTGAAAGGGTTTGTTTAGTCCTTGTACAACCTTTTTATACTCCCGTTGCCGTCGGCATAACAATGTCGGCGGTTTTTTTTGCTCTTCATGTATTTTTATTGCCATATCAATCACAAAAAATTATTATTCGTTGCATTATAATTCTTATAAAGAAAGAACAATTATATAAAAAGCAGGAATGAATTATGACATCAGGAATATTGAAAGATAAATTAAAAGAACGTTTTAGCCGTTATGTGCGTATTTGGACTACAAGTGATTCGGCTGCAGCGGACAATGGAATGATTCCGTCGACACCGGGACAAATGACTTTTGCAAAAATGCTTGCGGAAGAACTAAAAAGTATGGAAATAAACAACGCCGAGCTTACCGGTGACGGCTATGTAACAGCTTCGATAGATGCTACGCCGGGCATTTCAAATGAAAAATCTGTCATGTTTGCAGCTCATATTGATACAAGCGAGGAAGTCAGCGGAAAAGACGTTAAGCCTATGTTTCACGAAAATTACGCCGGAGAGTCGATTAGTTTGCAAGACGGCGTGGTATTAAATCCGGCGGATGACCGGCTGTTGGCAAAATGTGCTGCTGTCGGGGATACAATAATAACTTCAGACGGTACTACGCTCCTGGGAGCCGATGACAAAGCCGGAATCGCGGCGATTATGACAGCGATAGAATATTTACTAGCTCATCCGGAAATTCCTCATTGCAAAATAGAGCTTCTTTTTAATCCGGATGAAGAAACCGGGCACGGAATGGACAAAGTGCCGTTGGATAAAATAAAATCAAAAGTTGCATATACCGTAGACGGCGGTGACGCCTCGGAAATAGAAGCAGAATGTTTTAATGCATACAGTGTATCTGTAGATTTTATAGGAATTGCAATGCATTTCGGTTATGCCAGAGGGAAAATGCAAAATGCGGTGTTGATGGCGGCTACATTTGTCGGTATGTTACCGCGAACGGAAAGCCCCGAAACTACCGATGGCTACGAGGGATATTACTGTGCAAGCGGTATTACCGGAAATGTAGAAGCGTCTCATGTCGATGTAATGCTTCGAGATTTTTCCGAAAGTGCCATGCAACGGCGAATTGAAAATATAAAGACATTTGCAAAATGTATAGAATCGCAATTTCCGGGCGGTAAAGTGATATTAAATATCCGTAAGCAATATTCTAATATGAAAGAAGAAATCGACCGCCATCCGTATGTATTGGAAAAGCTGCAACAAGCTGTAAAAAATGTCGGCGGCAATGCGAAACTATCTCCGATTCGAGGCGGAACGGACGGTTCTCGATTGACAGAGTTGGGAATTCCGACACCGAACATTTTTACCGGCGGACACAATTTTCATTCCCGCCGAGAATGGTTGTCTTTAAATCAATTGGAATTATCGTGTAAAACATTGATAGAACTGGCGAATTTATATGCAAAATAAAATCAATCGTGTTATATATTGCTAATCTTTTTTAACGGAGAGAAAAATGAAAGTTGTGATTGGTTTATCCGGCGGGGTTGATTCTACGGTTGCGGCGATGTTGCTCAAAGAAGCTGGACATGAAGTAATCGGGATAACAATGAAGATATGGAAAGAAGGCAGATACAAAGGCGGAACAAAAGACGCGTGTCTAAGTCCGCGAGAAAATGACGATGTGGCAAAAATCAAAGTGTTGGCAGAGTCATTGGGAATCGCTCATTATGATTTTGATTGTTCTGATGAATACGAAAAAGTCGTAATAGAAAACTTCCGTCAAGAATACTTAAGCGGAAATACACCGAATCCATGTGTACGTTGTAACAGCTTTTTGAAATTCGGAGTTTTGCCGAATCTTGCAAGAAAATCCGGCTTGGAATTTGATAAATTTGCTACCGGACATTACGCACGAATTGAGCAAAATGAAACCGGACGGTACACGTTGTCAGTCGCCGCAGATAAAACAAAAGACCAATCATATTTTTTATACAGACTAAACCAAGAACAACTGGGAGGACTGTTGTTGCCTTTGGGAGCTCTCACAAAGGCAGACGTGCGAGAATATGCACGAAAGGCCCAACTTGCAGTCAGTGACAAACCGGACAGTCAAGACTTTTACAGCGGCGACCATAACGAGTTACTCGAAACGCCCGACAGAGAGGGAAACATCGTGGATTTATCGGGGAAAGTTCTCGGGAAACACAAAGGTTTTTGGCATTATACCATCGGACAGCGACGCGGTCTGGGAATCGGTGCCGGCAGTCCGCTTTATGTAGTAGAACTGAATGCCTGCAAAAATGAAGTAGTTGTCGGAAGTGTGACAGATACGATTCGTCACAAAATCAAAATCAATTCATGCAATTGGGTATCAATCGAAAAACCGCTTTCGGCATTGGAAGTTTCGGTAAAAGTTCGTTCTGCATCAAAGCCGATTCCGGCAATATTGCGACCGCTTGATGTAGATGAGTTTGAAATAGAATTTCCTGACGGCGTATCTGCTGCGGCTGCCGGACAGTCTGCCGTTGTTTATGACGGGGACTTACTACTCGGCGGCGGAATCATCAGTATTCCGGAAAAAAATTAATTACGTTATCAGCAAAAAATGTCTACCGGGAAAAATAGCTTGTTTCCCGGTAAGCCGTTTCCTCTGTCGCAATAAAATTGACATTAATCAGTGAAAATGATAATCATTCTCATTATGAGAAATAATACGAAAGCACGTGAAGCAATTTTAAATTTTTTACAGACACATACAGACCGACAGTTTACCGTTGAAGAT
>JAXJQT010000435.1:0-2778 GCA_036311025.1 Spirochaetota bacterium | reverse complement strand
TTATTACGGAGCTTTTTGGTCCGGTATGCCGGATTTGAACTTTAGAAATTATGAAGTTCGTGAAGAAATGAAAAATGTAATTCGTTTCTGGTTGAATAAAGGTTTTGACGGAATCCGAGTAGATGCCGTTCGTTATCTTTTGGAAACTCCGGAAAGTGTTATCGATACTGCAGAAACTCATAAATATTTTGTAGAAATGCGTGAAGTGGTGGATAAATATTCAGAGTTCGGTTATCCGAAGTTTATGGTATGTGAAGCATGGATTAATGACGACAGGGAAAGAATGGATGCATATTTCGGTACAAAGGAAGCTCCGGAGTATCACATGGTATTTGATTTTGATGCAGGGAAAAGTATTTACGATGCATTAAACAACGGAACAAATTCAGTATTTATCGATGAATTAAAAATGGCAGCCGGAAAAACTTACGGAAGTTTCTTGAATAATCACGATTTGTATCAAAAACGCCCGGCTTCTGAATTTGCCGATATTGAACGTCAAAAATTGGCAGCTGCAGCGTTGTTGTTGAGACCGCAAATTCCTTTTGTTTATTTCGGTAATGAATACGGACAAAAGAATCAGGATACAAGAGGCGATATGCAATACCGATATGCACCGGATTGGGCTGAAATCGAAAAACAGTTGAAAGATGATAAATCTCTTTTGGCATATCATAAAGAGCTTATATCTGTCAGAAATCAATATTCGGCATTAAGAACCGGAGATTTTTCTGTTATATCACCGGAAGGACAAAATAGTTCAATTGCTGCTTATATGTTGGAAAAGAACGGCGAGCGTTTAATCTGTGTATTTAATTTTTCGGGAAACAATTATACTACGGTTACTTTAGATGTAGATAATTTACCGACAGAAAATGCTGTATGCAAAAAAGTTTTAGGTGCGACAGATGCAACTGCAACTCTAAACAATGCAAAAATGACTGTATCAGATTTGAGTGCTTACTCAGTTCAAGTGTATTTGATAACATTATAATCATTTATGGTAAACGGGGCTGTCTTAGTGCAGTCCCGTTTTTTTTAAAAAAGCTTAGGTTGAAAAACATTTTCAAAAAAAAATATAAAAAAATGTTGACATAAAGGAAGTTATAGGGTATAACGCAGACAAGTTCGGCGACGTCGCCAAGCGGTAAGGCAGAGGTCTGCAAAATCTCTATCAGCGGTTCGATTCCGCTCGTCGCCTACAGAGTCGCCCGAGTGGTGGAATTGGTAGACACACAGGACTTAAAATCCTGCGATCTCAACAATCGTACCGGTTCAAGTCCGGTCTCGGGCAAAACCCTAAAGCTTAGCTTTAGGGTTTTTTTATTTGCCAGACTTTGTTCTTTAATGCTATATATCCAAATATCTTTTTTATGAATGTGGTAGTGGAATATGAATATCTATAAAAGCTTGTTGGAAGAAAATATTGAAAAATCTCGTTTAGAAATAAGTCACTTAATTAAGCGTTTTGGTTTGAAAACAGCGGTTAATGATGCTTCTTTCGGAATGGATCAAGGGGAAGTTATTGGTTTGCTCGGACCGAACGGAGCGGGGAAAACAACAATTTTCTATATGATAGTAGGATTTGTGACTCCGACGAGCGGAAGAATTTTATTAGATAATTATGATATTACCAAAATGCAAATGTATAAGCGTGCCAGGGTAGGAATCAGTTATTTACCGCAGGAATCTTCTGTTTTCAGAAAGCTTACCGTAGAAGAGAATATTGATGCCGTTCTTGAAATGTTAAAAATTTCAAAGGAAGAAAAGCAACGACGTAAAGATGAGGCGATAGAAGAGCTTAATATTCGTCGTCTTGTAAAACAAAAAGCCTATTCTTTGTCCGGTGGAGAACGCCGACGAACAGAAATTGCCAGAGCATTGGTGTTGTATCCTAAGTTTTTGCTTATGGATGAACCTTTTGCCGGTGTAGACCCGATTGCCGTTGCCGATATTCAGCAAATCATACGTAAACTAAAAGAGCGTAATATCGGCGTACTTATTACAGATCACAATGTTCGTGAAACTCTTTCAATTACCGACAGAGCATATATTATCAATCTCGGTAATATATTCAGAACAGGTAAACCGGACGACTTAGTAAATGACCCGGAAGTAAGACGTTTATATTTGGGAGAGAACTTTTCTTTTTAATCGACATTCCGGTTTTCTACAGGTAGAAACTTTTTATTTTTTATGTTATTTTCCTCAACATATTTCTATTTTAAGGATTAAAGAATGTTGAGCGATATTGAAATTTCTCAGAAAAATGAAATGAAACCGATTACTGAAATTGCAGCTTCAGTAAATTTACAAGCTGCAGATTTGGAATTGTACGGTGACTATAAAGCTAAAGTTAAATATTCAAAACTAAAAGAAATTTTAAACAGTGATAAGAAAGGTAAATTAATTCTAGTTACGGCTATTACTCCGACTCCTGCAGGAGAAGGAAAATCAACAGTTTCTGTAGGATTGGGTGATGCACTTCATCATATCGGTAAAAATGTTGTTATTGCATTGCGTGAACCGTCTTTAGGACCATGTTTCGGTGTAAAAGGCGGAGCTACAGGCGGTGGATATTCTCAAGTCGTACCGATGGAAGATATTAATTTGCATTTTACAGGTGATATTCACGCTATTTCTATTGCAAATAACTTTTTGGCATCTGTTATAGACAATCATATTCAACAAGGAAATGTTCTCGGGATTGACCCTCGTCAAATCAGTTGGAAACGTTGTGTGGATTTAAACGACAGAGCATTAAGAAATATTGTAATC
>JAXJQT010000434.1:0-5949 GCA_036311025.1 Spirochaetota bacterium | reverse complement strand
CGGAATATGACGGTTGTGATTTTTATTTCTATGGGGAATTAGACGGGAACTTTTTGTCTATACCCAAAACAAACGGTGACTTGAAAACTATTACTGTTTCAAAAGGTGCTTTAACACTTCAGGTTTTAGCTAAAAGTGGTTCCAGTATCTTAGGTCAGGCGGATATTTCAGAACAAATTAACGGAGATAAAGAAATTCCTGTTACTTTAAGTTCTAGTTTCAGTCAATGTACTGTGACTTTTGATTCTAACGGAGGTTCTACAGTTGAGCCGCTTGCCGTAATTTCCGGAATGGAAATAGGTTCTTTGAACAGACCGACAAAGGCAGGAGTTGTTTTTGAAGGATGGTATGCTGAAGCAGAATTTACTACAAAAGTAGATTCTACTTATAGAGTAAATTCGAATATGACTTTATATGCTAAGTGGATTTCATCAACTACAGAATGTACTGTTACATTCAATGTAAACGGAGGAAGTGATGTTGCTGCACAGACATTGACTGCCGGACAGACAATAGCTGTAAGTCCTGTCAGTACAAAAGCAGGTTTTGTGTTTTCCGGTTGGTATTCTGACAGTGCTTTGATATCGGCGGTTTCTTTCCCTTATACAGTGACAGGAAATTGTACATTGTATGCAAAATGGACAAATGAAAACGAAGTGATTTATCCGGAGTCAATTACTTTAAGTCAGGAAAGTATGGAAATAGCTCAAAATGACACTGCTACTTTAAATGCGTCTGTGTCTCCGGCAAATGCCACAAATAAAACAATCGCTTGGGCTTCAAGTGATGAAAATATCGCTACGGTAGCTGACGGTGTTGTAAAAGGTGTAAGTCTCGGAACTGTAAGTATCAGTGCCACTGTAATGGGAAAAAATGGAGCTATTACAAAGACTTGTATTGTAACGGTTAATGCTGCGGCTATTCCGGTAGAAACAATTTTGATAACAACTCCTGAGCCTTTTGCGATTGTTGTAGGAGAAACATCTTCTGCTTTGAACGTAACGATTACACCTGATAATGCAACAAATAAAAGTGTTATCTGGTCATCAAGCAATGAAAGTGTAGCGACTGTAGATCAAAACGGAAAGGTAAAAGGCGTAAGTGTCGGAAATGCAACAATTACGGCAATATCTCATAATGCAAAATCACATAGCGTTAATGTGACTGTCAGTCAGGCAAGTCAAAAATGTGATATGCCTAAATTAATGATTGGTTCTACAATAATTGAAAATAACGGTACTTATGACGAAGCGACAACAAAGACATCAATAAGTTTTTCTCGCGGTAATATGTTGGATGTAGTTTATTACACTACTGACGGTACTGAACCGACAACGAACAGCGACACTATGAGTCCGTTTACAATCGATAAAACCGGAACTTATACAATCAAAGCATTTGCTACTCAGGCAGGAACAGGTAACAGCGATATTTATACAGCGACAGTAAAAGTATCTGACCCGTTGGACGGGAAAACAATAGTTTTTATAAAAACAGATTCTGCTCCGAAATTTTGGGTATGGGAACCTGCCGGTGTAAAAATAAGTGAAGAAATGGGATTTTCATGGGCAAATCAAGATTCAATGAAAGCTGTTGATGACGGATTGATGAATGATTCTACCGGGTGGTTTATGTATGATATTTCATCTCATGCCAGCGGAAAGGCAATCAGTTTTATTTTGAATCAAGGTGGTACTGTAGATACTGAAAAAACTGGAACTTTCTGGTATGACGGAACTACTTTCTATGATACAGACCCGACTGTAACTGTTTATTCCGAGCCTATTATTACAATTAATCCGAAAGACGGTAAGGAAATAAAAACAACCGGAAATATTTCTATATCAATCAAAGACGGTAACAGTCCGTTGACGTCTGTTTCGGCAAAAGTCGGAAGCAAATCTTTTTCATTGTCAGATTTTAGCGGCGGTTCTGTGTCTGTCAAAGTAGCGGATTTAAATGTGTCAAACGGTTCTACAATCAGCGTTTCCGTAACTGCGACAAACAGTATCGGTTCAAGTTCCGAAAATGCGACAGTGACTGTAAATGATGCGATGAAAGTAGACAAATTCTCATGGGATAATGCGTTGGTTTACTTTGTAATGACAGACCGTTTTTACAACGGAAATTCTGCAAACGATGAATCTTACGGACGTAAAAAAGTTGACAGCAAAGGTAAAAATATCGGTACTTTCCACGGAGGAGATATTGTCGGACTTACACAGAAGCTTGATTATCTCGACGAATTAGGAGTAAATGCAATTTGGATTTCTGCTCCATACGAACAGATTCACGGATGGGTCGGCGGTGGTAGCAGCGGAGATTTCGCTCATTACGCTTATCACGGTTACTATGTACTTGACTATACCGGAATCGATAAAAACATGGGAACGGTAGAAGAGTTCAGAACTTTTGTAAATAAAGCTCACGAAAAAGGTATTCGTGTAGTAATGGATATAGTAATGAATCATACCGGTTATGAAAATCTTAAAGATATGGAAGAATACGGTTACGGAGCATTGTCCGGCGGAGCAACTCACAGTTGGTTGCCAAGTGGCGGCGAAACATTCCATCAAAAACCTATCGACGGACAAGGTGCAAACTGGGATAAATTCTGGGGTTCTAACTGGATACGAGGAAACTTTAAGGGGTATGAAGTAGGCGGCGGAGATAAAGATATGTGTTTGACATATTTACCGGACTTCAAAACCGGTTCTACAAGCAGTGAACCGGCACCGGCTATATTAAAGACAAAATGGGGAAAAGAAACTTCAGGATTTGAAGATTGGATTATCCCGGCAGCCAAAGATTTGCGTAAAGATTTAGGTGTAGCTCCGGCTGTTTATATAGAAAAATGGCTTGCAGCATGGGTAGAAGAGTTTGGTGTCGACGGATTCCGTTGTGATACAGCAAAACATATCGAAGAATACAGATGGAAAGAATTAAAAGATATGTGTAAAACAGCTCTTGAAAACTGGAGAAAATCAAGTCGTGCTACCGGTGATGCAAAAAATTGGGATGAAGACTTCTGGATGACAGGTGAATGTTTTACTTGGTATATCGGAAACGGTTATTATTATAACTATGGCTTTGACTCAATGATTGACTTTAGTTACAACTCAGGTTCCGGTAGTACTCCTGGTATAGGTGATTGGGCAAGTCGTGCGAATCAGTTAAACGGTTCACCTGATGACGGACAAAATGCGTTGGCTTATGTTTCCAGTCACGATACAAGTTTGCACAGACCGGGTGATATGAAAACTCTCGGAACTAATTTCTTGTTATTACCGGGACAGGTTCAAATCTTCTACGGAGATGAAACCGGACGTCCTAACGGTGATGGCGGTTCTGATGCTACACAGGGAACAAGAAGTGATTTTAACTGGGATGCCGTAGACGGCGATGTAAACAAACACTGGAAGAAAGTCGGAAAATTCCGTCAGGGACATCCGGCTGTCGGCGGTGGAAAACAAACAGAAATTGCCGGAAATACATTCAAACGTTATTACAACGGACAAGCCGGTGAAGATACTGTTGTAATCTATGCCGGTAGTTCCAGCAGTGTAACAGTAAGCGGTGCATTTACAGACGGTATGCAAGTTCGTAATGCTTACACAGGTGAAACTGCGACTGTAAGCGGCGGAAAAGCAACATTCAACACTGCAAGTAATCCGGTATTGGTAGAAGCAGTAGAATAATGCTAAACACAGACTAGAAAAATAAAGACAGAAGTTTTTGATAATAAAGAAAACTTCTGTCTTTTTTTTACATTTATGACATGTAAAAAAGTTTCATTTACCGTTTTGGAATAGTGTGATATACTGCACGTCATTCAAACTTAAATGAAAAGCAAAGATAAAATAATGCTTTTTTCACAAAATCCAATCAAATAACAGGAGTCTTCTTTTTATGGTAAAAAGATCTTATCCCAAATGTTCTAGTTTAATAGAAGCGTTTTATTATTCTGCGGATACTTACCCGAATAAGCCGTATTTGCAGTACAAAGAAAAAAATGTTTTAATAAACAGAACTTATCCGGAAATCCGTTCGCTTGTTCAATATTTATCTGCAAGTCTTTATCAATTAGGAATTCGCAACGGAGATAAAGTAGCGATTATTTCTGATAATATGTGGAAATGGATTGTTACGGATTTAGCAATATTGTCACTCGGTGCAGCAGATGTTCCCAGAGGTTCAGATTCTACAACTTCAGAAGTTGCTTATATAATTAAGCACAGTGATTCGAAAATTTGTTTTGCTGAAAATCCTACACAAGCAAGCAGAATTATTTCCAGTCTTGAAAATGATTCGGCTTTGGAAGCTGTGGTTTTACTTACCGGTTTGCCGGAAGAAATTACAGTTGCAATTCCTCAAAAGCTTGCTGTTTATACATTTGACCAACTTGTAGAAGACGGACGTGAAAAATATGATTCGTTGAAAGATAAATTGGAAAGTGTAAGAAAAGAAGTCAATGAAGAAACTTTGGCTACTATTATATATACTTCCGGTACAACAGGAGTTCCTAAAGGAGTAATGCTTTCACACGGAAATATGTTGACTGATATTTATAGCATGTTGACAATGATTTTCCCTACAGAAAAAGACAGATGGATTTCCGTTTTACCGGTTTGGCATGTATATGAACGTACGATTGAATATGCGATTATCGTAATCGGTAGCTCTATGGCATATTCAAAACCGGTATCAAAATATTTACTTCCTATGCTTACGGAAATTCAGCCGACATATATGGTTTCTGTTCCGAGAATTTGGGAGTCTCTTTATACCGGCGTTGTTACCAAAATGAAAGCAAAACCGGCATTGTATAAAATGTTTTGCTTCTTCCAGAAAATCGGAATTATTTACTATAACAGTAAAAAACACCTAAGTAATGAAATTGCATATTTTGAAAAACAACCGTTCTTAAAAATGTTGGGTATCAAAATCGCAAGCTTATTTAAGATTTTGTTCTTGTTTATTCCGGATGTTATCGGAGACCTTTTGATTTTCTCTAAAATCAGAAAGATTCTCGGTGGAAAATTACATGTTCCTATTTCCGGAGGTGGAAAGCTTCCTGATTATATGGATGACTTTTTTAATGCAGCACACATTAACGTTCTTGAAGGTTACGGTATGACAGAAACTTCTCCGGTAATTTGTGTAAGAACTCTCGGAGCACTTGTTCCGCGTACTGTAGGTCGTCCGATTCCGGGTGTAGAAATAATGATTGGTAATGATAATTTTGAGCCGTTGGAAAATCAGCACGAAAAGGGACGTATTTATGTTCGCAGCAAGATTGTAATGCAAGGTTATTATAAAATGCCGGAAGTAACAGCTAAGGTTATCAAAAACGGTTGGCTTGATACCGGAGACTTGGGACGTTTTACACTTAACGGCAATTTACAAATCGTAGGACGTGCAAAAGAGACAATCGTACTTACTGGCGGTGAAAATATTGAGCCGGTTCCGATTGAAGATAAGATTCTTGAATCAGAATTAATTCAAAGTGTTATGTTAGTCGGACAGGACAGAAAATATCTTGCTGCTCTTGTAATTCCTAATGAAGTTGCTTTGAAAGAATGGGCTGAAAATGTAGGATTGCAAACAGAAGACTATGAAGCATTATGTTCTTCTGATGAAGTTAATGAAGAGTTACTTTCTGAAATCAGAGCAAGAATAAATATGAAAAATGGTTTTAAAGCTTGCGAAGCAGTTAAATATGTAACTGTAATTTCTAAACCGTTTGAAGTCGGTGATGAATTGACAAATTCATTGAAGATGAAACGTAATTATATTGCAGATAAATATGCAGATAAAATCAATGAAACATTTATGAAAGGTTAATAAGGGTACCTCCTTTTTGTTTTAGTGTACTATCCGGAATCAGTGATGATTTTGGGTGGTACACTTTTTTTATGTACAGATTAAATAAAAAAAGCAGTTCGGAAT
>JAXJQT010000433.1:0-1503 GCA_036311025.1 Spirochaetota bacterium | reverse complement strand
TTATCATACTGTTCATACATTTTTATATTACACCAAGCTTCCAAGTCAGAAATATATACTCTTTCCAAGTAGCTCTCTCCGTAGGGGAATTCAAATAATTGAAATGCACCATTTTCAATAGTTGTCACACCGGCAGGAATTGTTATACTTTCTAAACCTTTACAAATATAAAATGCCTTCCCTTCGATAGTAGTCACACTTTCCGGAAGTGCTATACCGGTCAAAGATGTCAAACCTATATTACCGAATGCTTCGCTCGGAATAGATGTCAGCCCCGTAGTTTGGCTTAAATCAAGATTTACTTTTAATTTTTCTCTGTTTACTTTTATAGGGTGTTGATCATATCCGTCATCGTAGAGTGAATCATCAATTGAAAGAAGTATGTCTTTTGTCATTGTACCGGTGACAACAATGTCATAAATACCTTCTTTTATATCCTCAAGTCTTTCAAGTAACTCTTCGGCTGTACAAGTCATTTTCCATCTACCGATTACGGTGGTATCGGTTATTGTTCCGGCGGGAATCTCTGTCATTTTATTGCCGGCATCATCGTACCAGCCCTGAAATTCACAATCGCCGTTTGTGATATCGGCGGCTGTGGGCAATGTCACTCCCACAGTTGCAAGACGCAGTTCCGTCGGCTCTTTATTCCATGTACCGTCTGTCTGGTATGTCACCGCATAGAATCCATTTAGTTTGTCAACATTTATCGACTCCCACATAAATATTCCGTCTATGAATTTTACTACATCTATTACCGTATTAACCAACCTATCTTTATAATACAACTCACATTTGAACAAATATTGTCCCGCAGGCATGCCACTGTTGTAGGAGTGATAGCTTTTTGTAAATTCTGTAGAAATTGTTTTTGTTTCTTCGCAAGTTACAGTTTTGCCGTCTTCATCTTCGTACTTGATAGGCTCTCTCGTCTCTATATCATAAAGTCCTGCTAT
Organism: Spirochaetota bacterium; assembly: GCA_036311025.1. Lineage (GTDB taxonomy): Bacteria > Spirochaetota > GWE2-31-10 > GWE2-31-10 > GWE2-31-10 > RGIG8597. The sequence continues at coordinate 547 of JAXJQT010000433.1, read as the reverse complement.
TGCTTTATCTACGTTGATTTTTTCATCCCAGTTGACGGTAACCATCCAAACTACAAAAGTATTACCGTTGCCGAAGTAGGCATACTGCATATTAAAAGTAATATGATTAGTTCCGACTGTTACTTCGTGCATACATTTTCCACGCTGAATTATCTCATCCTGTTGAATATAAAATACCAATTCAAATTCGTATGTACCTATATCCAAGATTATCTCGCCATCATTTTCGATTTGTGTGATAAAGTCGTCGCTTCCTTTAGTGTTTTCCCAAGTCTTTATTTCTTTGCCGTTTGCACTAAGTACGGCAGATTTTATACTGCTTGCCGAAATTGTCGGAGTTATCGTTCGGGATTCCCCGCCCACGCTCATCACTATTTTTCCTTGAGCTTTTTGTGTTTTTTGGGTGTTTGTATTTTCAAATGACTCAAACGTCTGACTGCACGCTGCCGATAAACACAGTAAAGCCGTCAATACAAAAAACTTAATTAATCGTTTCATCAATTGCCTCCTTTTTTACATTTGCAAATCTGCACTTGCCGAGTAATAT
>JAXJQT010000432.1:0-1944 GCA_036311025.1 Spirochaetota bacterium | reverse complement strand
TCTCCTGTTTATCAGTGTTACGGACTGCGGACTTCTTTTTTTAAGGGACATTCCCAATCTTTACTTTCTTTGCCATTTAGTTTTCTCCCTTACTATTGCCACTGATTTTACGTAGTAAAATCGAATCCGTGTGGCTATATCTTTGTTGTATCCACTCCCAACCATCCGGCAATTCATACGGTGCTTCTATTTCTTCATTTTTCACTTTTCCATTCTCTATTTTCAGTTTTCAATTTTCCGTTTAGCTTGAATACACTGTTCGAGCTAGCTTGAAGACATCGTTCCATTTAGTCGAAGTACATTTTTCAGTTTTCTAAAACTCCATAAATAAAAAATCTTTTATGTTTTTGTGAATTATTCCATTTTGTGAAAAATCAAGTTCATCCATAGAAACAACGTATTTTGGATAACTATCTTTTACAGAATTATAAACAGAAAATTCTCGCTTTACGGTTTCTTCACTTACTAAAAGATATGCAACTTGCACGTAGATTTTTTTTCCTTGTTTCTCTGCAATAAAATCTATTTCCAAATCGCCTTTTTTTCCCACATAAACCTTATAGTTTCTTCGTAATAGTTCTAGACAAACAATATTTTCTAATATTTGGTCTATGTTTTGAATGTTTTTACCAAAAAGTGCTTCCCGTAATCCGTGGTCTGCACAATAGTATTTTTCATTAACGGTAACAATTTTTTTGCCTTCCAAATCATAACGATTAATTTTGTAAAAAAGAAAAGCGTCTGAACAGAATTTTAGATAATTCAAAATTGTGTCGTGGGATATTTTTCGATTTTCACTTTTAAAATATTTTGAAAGTGATGTTGCGCTAAAAATATGTCCAATGTTTGAAAAAGCATAAGCAACAATTCGCTCTAAAGTATCAACATCGCGAATATTATTTCTTTTTACTACATCTTTTAAAACAACAGAATTGTATATATCAATTAAATATTGGCTTTTTGCTGAATCATCATCAGGAAAATTTGAAAGGAAAGGCATTCCACCTGATTTTAAAAATTGCATAAAGCAAGAATTTTTATCTACATTCGGATTTTTAAGACGATTCATTTCAAAAAACTCTGCAAATGAAAAAGGATAAATTATAAATTCAACATAACGACCAGCCAAATAAGTTGCCAATTCTCCGGATAGAAGTTTTGCATTGGAACCGGTTATGTAAATATCGCAATCAAAGTCTATACGGCAAGAATTTACACATTTTTCCCAGCCATCAACTTCTTGAATTTCATCAAAAAACAGATAGATTTTACCTTTTGCGTTTTTTTGAAAATCTACAATTTTCTTATAGAGACTTTGCACGTCTAAATATTGAGAATTTGAAAATTGTTCAAAGTTTACACAAAGAAAATTTTCCTCGTTTATGCCAGCTTCTTTAAGCTCGTTTTTTACAAGTTCCAGCATTACAGATTTTCCTGCACGTCTTATTCCTGTAAAAACTTTTATCAAATCCGTATTCATAAACGGTCTGATTCTTTGCATATATATTTCGCGTTTAATCATGTTGGTATTTTATCAGTTATAGTCGCTAAAATCAAGGGAAAATACATTTTTAGCGGTTATAACCTATACTTTCCCCATCTTTTCAATTTTTCAAAACAATTCAAATTGTACATTTTTTTTGTCTTCAAATCGATTCAGATAATCAAAACAATCTTGCGGTTTGTACAAGATGTTATATTTTGTACACGTTTTTTCAATCATTGCATATAGTTGTTTATGATTGGGGCTTAGTATTTCGTAAGCATTACCGAATCTTTTACGATAGCAATCGCTTAATCCGGGAAATTCTTTGTCCAATCGGCTGTAAAAATATTCTCTGTTACCGTCACGAAGTGTTACCCCAATACCAAAGCACATAATCCCTTTTACACCGACAGATAAGCCTATATCTAATAAGTTTTTGATATTCTGCTGTGTATCAT
>JAXJQT010000431.1:0-2598 GCA_036311025.1 Spirochaetota bacterium | reverse complement strand
TCATTATACATAGGATTCGCCTTGCAAAAAAACTCATGTGCCGGTTCCCCCAGTCCGCGATATACCTGCCTGATGATTCGCTCACGATTTATCAAACAACTCATTGCCTGACGAAAAGCTGTAGATGCAAACCATTTGTGTTTCTTCGCATCAAGCTTAGCCGGATTTTGATTGAAAGTAATATAGTCACTCCCCAAAGATGTTCCGCCGTCATAAACCGTATAATTTTTTTCATTATTATTTATGTATTCCTCGAGGTTTTCGTGTCTTACATTTGTGTAATCAAGCTGACCGCTTTTAAAAAGCAAATTTTCCGCATTTAAATCCCCTACTACTTTGTAAATCGCAGTATCATAATAAGGCAACACATTACCGGCGGAATCTTTTTTCCAGTAATGAGGATTTTTTTTCATTACGATTCGTACGCCGGGCGTATATTCCACAATATGCATAGGTCCCATGGACGGAATTGTTTTTAAGTTAGTATCTATACTCAATACATTCAAAACGCCCTCTATTCCACGCTCTTCTTTTGCCTTTTGGTAAATATACTTCGGTCCAAAGTTCATATTAGTCGACAACAACGGATTTGCGTCAATCTTCGGCAAATGAAACTCGAATGTAAGTCGGTCAATTTTGTGAATGGTAATTCTCGCTTGCGTACCATCGTCAAGTGTCACAAATTGAGCAGCATAACCGGACGTTCGCAGTGCTGCATCCCCGTGAATCTCATCGTACCAAAAAACTACATCATCTGCGGTAACAGGTTCGCGAACACTCCCGTCACTTGTAGTCCAAAACATATTGTCCCGCAAAGAATAACGAACTGTCATTGTATTGTCTTGCGTAATTTCCACTTCAAACTTTTCAGCAGCCTGCGGAGTAAACTCTTTTTTATACGGGTCATAATTTACAAGATAGTCATGCAAAGGTGCAAGAATATTGCTGGCCGAAGAATCCGCACTTGATATTATATTAAAAGATTTCGGCTCCCCGTTTGTGACAAGGTTTATCGTACCGCCGGACTTTCCGACTTTAAAAGGTTGACCGCCCGGTTTGCGAGTAGTCTTTGACAGAAAATCATTCTTCATCGCCTGTTTTACGGCTTCTATTTCACTTTCCGCATATTCCGGCTCCTTTACGCAAGCTGCAAACAGCCCGATTATCAACACAAACAATATTTGTTTCATAAGATATTCCTTATAATAAATCTTTAGAAGGTTCAAAGTATTTTCTGATTTCTCAAATCGACAAAACCTATAATCATAGAATAACTTCAATTTCGGGTCAAGCAAAGTACAATTATAAAAGGAGGCAGTGTTTTAGGATAAAGAGTAAAAAATAAAGCCGTCCGAGTCCTCAAAACTATCGGCGACTTTTAACCAAGATGTGGAGATGACCAAATGAGCTTTGGCGTTTCCTCTTTTTAATACACATCGGCTTGCATTTTTTTACAAGTACGTAGCTTTTTGTTACCGGACGGTACTTCGACTACGCTTTGCTCGGTATTTAACTACGTTAAATACTTCATTCGCACACTTTGTGTGTTCATCGTTACTCAGCAACCGTAACGAACAGAGTATTCAACAGGGACAGACCTCAATTCTATTTCTGAATAAACAACAATTTTTGCTTTGCAAGTACAATTACTACTCGGTTGCTGCATTTCGACAAGCTCAATGCCCACCAGACGAAGCTACAGATTATAATACTTTTCAGGACTCAGCAGGAGTTGGAATAACTTACATTTAGCTGAGTTTTTTATTTAATTTCTTATCAAAAGAAAAGATTTCTATATTTTCAATTTTATTATACGATATAAGAATACAATCAACAAAATCTAAAGATGTTTCTTTGAAAAGATTTAAACTTTCTCTTACAACATTTTCTTTTTCTATAGAAACCAGCTCCAGCAGTTTTAACAGCTCATTAGAAATTTCTGTACGAGAATAATTATAAACTCCACTCAATACATAAACAACTTCCGCAATTACAATTTCCTTTGTAAAAGCACCGTCATATATTACATTTGCGGTTTTATCTGCTTGCTCGGGAATATCATTCAAAAGAAATCTAATTATTGCATTTGCATCAAGTAATTTAGCCATTTGTATATTTTTCCTTTACTACAGCAGACCAAGCATCTTTCTCTTTTTCTATTAGTTCTACATTAGCATTTTTTGACAAAGAACCTTTTAACGATTGTATTTTTTGAGTTTTTTCCAGAAGTTCATCTACATAATTGTTTAAAAGAGTTATATATGCTTCTGGCAGCAATTTGATTTTTTCTTCAACAACAGTAATAGACATAACAAACCTTCCTTACCCAAAATATACATTACAATTTTACAAAAAACAAGCAAGAAAAATCCTGACTTCCTTTTCGAGACGACCAAATGAACTTTGGCGTTTCCTCTTTTAATACACATCGGATTGCATTTTTTTACAAGTACGTATCTTTTTGTTACCGAACGGTACTTCGACTACGCTTTGCTCGGTATTTAACTACGTTAAATACTTCATTCGCACACTTTGTGTGTTCATCGTTGCTCAGCAATCGTAACGAACGGAGTATTCAACAGGGACAGACCTCAATTC
>JAXJQT010000430.1:0-1033 GCA_036311025.1 Spirochaetota bacterium | reverse complement strand
TGAAAAAGATGATGATAAAGTAGTTGTTGTAATGGGAGCTGCAGCCGGTGATGTAACAGTTGACGTTTCGTCAATCGGAACTGCAATGGTAAAAGACGCTTATACCGGAACAGTCGTGACTGTATCTGGCGGAAAGGCAACTTTCAATGTAACAGATGCAAACAACGGTACATTACTAATCGAAGCTGTAAAATAAACAAACTTATAGCTAAAAAAACAAAGGACGTACATTTAATGTGTACGTCCTTTTTTTATGTATTAATGATTTTTTTTGTATAGATACAAAATAATATAGTAAAAAATATCAAACGTAAGTCCCTTTGTGGCATTTATTCTTGCAATTCCGTTGTAGCTTAATGACCGGTTATGTTTTCTCTCCAGGGATACTGAGCAACGGTGAGTTTGCAACGCAAACGAACGGAATGTTTTCACCGTTAAACATCGAGCAAAAGCCTTGCTGTTGTTCATTCACGCATTTTGCTGAAATTAAAATATATCTGTTATTTATAATGAATAAGGCAAATCAATTTGATACAATTCTTACTTCTTTTTATTCCGGGAGGTTCGCATGAATTATCATGAAATGTTGGTTCAAAAAAAATCTTTTTTTAACACTGGGGCAACTCTTAGCATTCAATGGCGAAAAAATGCTTTGCGTTCATTGTACACAGCAATCAAAAATCACGAAACAGAACTATTTAATGCATTAAAAAATGACTTAAACAAGTCAAAAGCAGAAGCTTTTTCTACAGAAATAGGATTGGTACTGGAAGAAATCAGTTTTGCATTAAAAAACTTATCAAAATGGGCAAAAAGTAAAAAAGTGTCGTCTGCATTGTTAAGTTTCCCGTCTGCTAACAAAATTTACTATCAGCCTTACGGAGTTGTATTGATTTTATCTCCGTGGAATTATCCGATACAACTGGCACTTATGCCGTTAGTGGGGGCAATCGCTGCCGGAAATTGTGCAGTTATAAAACCGGCAGAAGATTCACCTGCATCCTCCGAAGTTTTAGCAAAGATTATCAAATCC
>JAXJQT010000429.1:0-1650 GCA_036311025.1 Spirochaetota bacterium | reverse complement strand
ATTTCCTCTTTGGCTCGTTGCTTTTCGCTTTTGGTATAAAAAGGAAAAACATTCCCGGACAAACAACCGGACATTACCACTTCACGTACAGTCGCCGGAAAATCTCGCTGGATTATATTCTGTTGCCCCAAGTATCCGATTCCCTCGGCATATTTCTTTATTTCCCCACTTGATTGCTTGCACAGTCCCAAAATTGTCTTTACCAACGTAGACTTTCCCGAACCGTTAGCACCGACTACACACAAATAGTCGCCTGCATGAAGTGAAAAAGACGCATTTTCTACAGCTACAAGCGAACCGTAATTTACACAAACATTTTGACACGAAATCAATTCTTTTTTTTTCATACAAACTCCCTTTTATCGCAAGCCGGCATCTAATGCCTTTGCGTTTGCATAAAGAGTATCAACATAAGTCATTTGTGCATTGAATTGCTCTTGCGTCAGGTTATGAGCCGCATTCAATTCCAGCACTTTCACTCCGGCACTTTCGGAAATTGTTTTTGCGATACGGCGATTACTTAATTCTATAGTAAAAACAGCCGGCAAATTCTCCGTTTTTATAATATTTATCAACTTTGAGATTGTCGCGGGACTTGCTTCCACAGCCGAACTGCATCCGGAAAATGCGGCATAATATTGCAAATCAAACTCTTTTGCAAAATGTACCAACGGAAATCTGTCACCCATTACAAGCAAATGCTTTTGTTTTGTCGCCAACACATCTTTTACAGCATTTTGAGCTTTTCGGATTTCTTCTTTATATATGGTCGCATTTGCTTGATAGATTTCAGCATTTTCCGCATTTGCGTTACTGATTGCTAATGTCAATTTATCAAGCAATTCCAATGTATTTTGCGGTGAAGTCCAAATATGTTCGTCAAATTTATGAGCGTGGCTGTCATGGTCGTGCCCTTCAGTCGTACAATTCTCATGAGATTCTTCGATGTCGATATTTTCCATCAAGCTGAAAACGCACGCCGGCGGATTTTTTAATGTCTTTAACAGTTTCTTTACCCATTCGTCACTTTCACCGCCTGTATAAATGAACACGTCTGCGTTTTCTATCATTATAATATCCATCGGTGACGGGTCAAACGAATGCAAATCTGTACCTGGTTTCAATATCATTTGCAAATCAACATCCACATTTTGCATTCCGGCAAATATTTTATTTTTTTCAGCATCACCTTTTGCACAAATCCCGCGAGCCAAGTCGTAACATATAAAGTTTGTGGTAACGATAGATTTCTTGTTATCAGATGTCGGATTTTTTTTATTACAAGACATCAACACCATCAAACATAAAATGCCCGGCAAAATCTTCTTTATCTTCATTTTACACCTCTGTCTTTTTGCAATCTACACACACGCCGTAAAGCAATGTCCGCCCCAAATCCACCACAAAGCCATGTTCATTTTCCATGTGTCTTGTAAATGACGCCATCACATCGCAATCTAAATGAATCAACTTGCCGCAAGTATTACACTTTAAATGATAATGCGAATTGCAGTCTCGACTGCTTAAAACACTTTGGTAACAAGAGCGATTTTCTCCCGGAACGACAAACTTATTCACAAGCTTGTGCTGTTCAAAAAAAACAAGTGTGCGGTAAATCGTCGCTGTGGGGATTTTTACACCATCAAGAGT
>JAXJQT010000428.1:0-2215 GCA_036311025.1 Spirochaetota bacterium | reverse complement strand
CATCCAGACAGCATACAGCTTAAAATAAACAAGACAAAATATTTTCTGACTAACATAGATTTTCCTCCGAATATCTGTTTTCGATTAATTGCCAGAATATAACATTAAAATTTTTATCTGACACGTATTTAGAATAAATAACGGCAGTCGGTAAACGATTGTTATAATTTTTATTATGTGATATAAGTTAAGGATAATTTTTAACCATAATATGACAGGAAACAAGTTACTTGATATTTGTACTCTGTTTTTTTAGATTGTTAGAATTATATCTAATACCAAAGATGAAGAAGATTTAAAAAATATGCATTTTGTGAACTTTCCAAAAAGTAATCACATTTTTATAAAGATAAAGCATTTACTTAAAACAAAACAACTTTTTTTCTCTGTAAAAGCTCTGTTTTCAAAGTTAATTCTTGTCCTGACGTTTCTTTTTTTGCCGTTGTCGATTTTTTCTGCCGATTCAAAGCCTGAGTCGTCCGAGGAAAATAAACCTGTCGACTGGAGAACATCCAACGAGACTTTTTATTTGCAAACTCTCGCTCGTGAATTGAATAATGCCGATTATAACGATTTAAAACAACGTTCTATGGCATTGGGACTGGAACCTAAAGACACTGCCGGCGAATACAGAAACCAGCTTGCTCAACATTACGGAATCAAATTGATTACCGAGAAAACTTATACCGGCGACAAAATCATTCTCGAACACGCCGGCGAATTGAAAATGATAAAGCTTGAAAAAGAAAACGAAGAAAATCTGCACATCATAGGAAAGGCAAAAATCATTATCAATACCCGTGACAATGAAGGAAAAAGTGCCCGACGTGAAATTGAAGCAGACGAGATTTTTGTTGATTTGAAAAATAAAGAACTTTCCGGTGTCGGTAATGTAATATATAAAGATGACAATCTTGAGTTTGACGGAGTTCAATTTTTTTATAATTACGGCGTAAATCGCGGTGCCCTGCTTAACGGTAAAACAAAAATTAAACAAAAAGACCAGTCCGGGCTTGACGGAGCTTTTTTTATCGGGGAACGAATCGCCTACCTCGGTGAAGATGAGTCTATTTTGTATAACGGAAAAATCACGACTTGTAATGCCGAAGAACCGCACTACAGTATTCAAGTAAAGCGTCTTTGGTTAAATAAAGACAGCGAATGGGGACTTCTCGGCGGTGTAGCTTATATCGGGCCGATTCCGTTTTTGTATATTCCGGTTTATTATCACCCTCAAAGTATCGACCTAAATCCATCTATCGGATATCGCAACCGTGAAGGGTGGTTTTTGCAGACAACATACAGTTTAATCGGTGAAAGTAATACTAATGATAATGTCAATGCCAGTACAAACCTTGAAGCCGGACTTTCGAGCAGACGTTCACCGCCGAAAAGTGAAGCATTATTCACAATCACCAAAAGTGACATGGACAGATGGCTTAACAATTTTTACGACTCTCATCCGTTTTATGCAAAACATCCTAAATGGCGAAAGCTCCCGGAAACACAAAGAATAGATTTGTCATTAAAGCTTTTTGCTGATGCCTACACAAATATCGGTTTTTACTACGGAGCTTCTTTTTATGCAAAGATTGAGCATCCTAAGTTTCCTTTTGAAATGAACTTGCTTACCGACTACGGTTTTTCACGTCGTCTTTGGAAAGATACGGAAACCGACTTGTACATCGCATACAATCCAGCTGATAAACCGCAAGGTTCTTCATTTGACTGGGATACCGTAACGGAAAACACTTATTTTAACTGGGAAAAGAATCCATTATTTTTCAGAACATCGCAGTATTTGACATTTAACGGTGAATTATTCAGAAACGTTATGAACTTTAAATACAAAGGTCAGTTCGAATACGCGTCGGATACGTCTTTTTTCCGTGATTATTACAACAGAGCAACATCTTTTTCATATATCGATTTAGCATTAAAAGGTGTTACCTACCTGATAGAATCCAACGAAGCCGGTAATACGATTTTTCAGACTAAGGACGAAGAAAAAGCAAGTAAAATAACATCAACATCGAACTTTTTATCATTCTCTTTCAGTCCGAAAAAATTACCTGAAATATTCGGCTTAAAAATCTTGAATACATTTACCATCGACACAGAAACTACTGCCAACTTTACATCTGAAACTGTCGAAGAATATTCTAAAACCAAACTTAATATCGGCGAAGTCGAAGACCCGAGAAGTGAACGACTG
>JAXJQT010000427.1:0-1118 GCA_036311025.1 Spirochaetota bacterium | reverse complement strand
GTATAAGGTACTGCTAATGCCAGTGATGTAAAACCAAAGAAACGAGCTAGATGTCCTCTCAGTATTTTACCCTCCGGACTTCTTCTTAATGCTCTGCGTTCTCTGCGAATTCTTCGTCTTTTTTGGCGTTCCTGCTTTCTGATTTGCCTATATTCTTCTTCTATCGAAAAGTCCGGCGTTGCGATTTCATTTTCTACCGGCAAAGCTTCCGTTTTTTCATTAGCGAAAAAAGTTATCGTGCTAAAAGTTAAAACTAACATAAAAAATAATCGCTTCATTTTATCGCCTCCTTGTTTATGTGGGAATATTTAAAACTTCACGCTTAACGCCAATGCTACACCGGACGGTTTTTCCAATGCATTACGCTTTTTGTCACAAGAAAGCTCGCCGGAATTACCGGAAGTGACACCGATGTCGACAGAAAGGCGGTTTGTTTGCCCTTTCAGCCAAGCCGACATTGCAAGACTCGTTATCATGGCAGGAAGAGCAGAAAACAACATTATCCCACCAATAGTCGAAAACGCTATTCCGCTATTAAACAACACCACATTGTACGTATTAATTATTCCTCCGCATATCATTCCGGCTCCGATTCCGCCGACAGTCAAACCTACACCGCTTATAATTCCTGTAGCTATTGACATTCTTTCCCAATTTTTAATCTTTGATTTGTAATATTTTGCTAACGTCTTACTATCACAATTTTGACGTTTTTCTCGATAATACTTCAATCCTCCGGCAAGCATTATAAGTCCGGGAATGAGAAAACCTATCGATGGAATAATCATAGCCGGAGTCAACATGAGACCAAAAGTACTAACTGTCATTATTAGATATACAGATAAAGGAACAAATCCTAATGCCCATATCCCCGAATATGACAAAAAGATGCTTCCCAACGCAGTTCGTCTTGTCGCTTTGTATGTTTTTGCTTCTATAGATTTTTCGTCCAAACTAAACTTCGGTGTTACTTGTTGGTTTTCCTCTATGCTAACATCAGGCGAATTTTCTATTTCATTAGCAAATGTTTGCATGATTGGAAAAATTGCCAGTATGATTGTGATGATTAGTAATTTGTTCATGCATGGCTCCTTATGTTAATCAAATAATTTTACTTC
>JAXJQT010000426.1:0-2397 GCA_036311025.1 Spirochaetota bacterium | reverse complement strand
CATCTTAAACGGTGGAAAACACGCAGATAACAAAGTTGACTTCCAAGAATTTATGGTAATGCCAGTTGGTGCTCCTACATTCAAAGAAGCTTTAAGATATACAGCTGAAGTATTCCATTCTTTGAAATCAATCTTAAAAGCTAAAGGTTTGGCTACATCTGTTGGTGACGAAGGTGGTTTCGCTCCTAACGTAGAAAACGAAGAAGCTGTAGAATACATTCTTGAAGCTATCAACAAAGCTGGTTTTAAAGCTGGTATCGACGGAGACTTTATGTTAGCTCTTGACGTTGCTTCAAGTGAGTTGTTCAATGAAGGTGACAGAAAAGGTTATAAATTCTGGAAATCTAACCCGGACAAACTTTTCTCTGCTGACGATATGATTGAATTCTATACTAACTGGGTAAACAAATATCCTATCATCTCTATCGAAGACGGTCTTGACGAAAACGATTGGGAAGGTTGGGCTAAATTGAACGCCAGCTTAGGTTCTAAAGTTCAATTAGTTGGTGATGACTTGTTCGTAACTAATCCAAAAAGATTGGCAAAAGGTATCGAAAACAAATCAGCTAACGCTATCCTTATCAAACTAAACCAAATCGGTACATTGACAGAAACTATCGAAGCAATCAACTTGGCTACAAAATCAAAAATGACAAGTATTGTTTCTCACAGATCTGGTGAAACTGAAGATACTACAATTGCTGACTTGTGTGTTGCTTTAAATACAGCACAAATCAAAACTGGTTCTGCTTCAAGAACTGACCGTGTTGCAAAATACAATCAGTTGTTAAGAATTGAAGAAGAATTAGGTGCTAACGCAAAATACTTAGGAAAGAAAAGTTTCTTCAACTTGTTCTAATCTAAAAGAACATAATTAAATTTTTAAAGTTAAAGATACATTCTTTAATTAAAAAACGAAAATACACTTGCTATAAGGCAACTTAGGCAAGTGTATTTTTATATAAAGGCTCTTGATTATGAAAAAATATTTAATAATATGCTTATTGTTGTCATTTTTGATTTCTTGTACAAAGGAAGAAAAAGAAGTTAAAAATATAAACATACCGCTTCCGGCAACCGAACATCCTCGTAATCTCAATTTGTGGGGTGTGTCACGTTATACAAACATAAAACTCAGAGCTAAGCCGGAAGAAAAATCGGAAGTTTTAAAATACATAACTCAAGGTTCTATTTTAGAATTGATAAAGCAATCAGATTCGACTTTCTTGTTTGACGGGAAAAATGACTATTGGTATTATGCTCGATATAACGGTCTTTACGGTTGGATTTTTGGTTCTTATATTGATATTTACATAACAAAAAGTGAAGCTGAAAAAAAATGTGAAGAAATTCTTTTCAGCGATGACTTAGAAGATACAGTTGAATAATTTTTTTCATCAAGTAAGGAATAGATTTTTTTCTTGTAATTAAAATTATTTCATGTATATTTCTCAAAGTTTCATTCTTTTTTATTGATAAACAGAGGGATTCTATGGCAAAAGAAAAAAATCAAAAACATGAAGCAGAGCCTAAAAAGTACACATTGGTCATTGTGGAATCACCGGCAAAGGCTAAAACTATAAATAAATATCTCGGTTCCGGTTATAAGGTCACAGCTTCTATGGGGCATATTATAGATTTGCCGAAATCTCGAATCGGAATTGACATTGAAAACGATTTTAAACCGGAATATATTACAGTTCGCGGTAAGGGAAAAATACTGACAGATTTAAAAAAATATGCAGCCAATGCAAAGACTGTTTTGCTTGCAAGTGATAACGACCGCGAAGGTGAAGCTATTGCATTTCATATTTACGATGCTCTCAGTAAGCGTTTTCCTGATTTACCGATAAAAAGAATTGTATTTAATGAAATAACAAAAAATGCCATTGTCGAATCTGTAAAGGCTCCGAAAGATATTGATAATGCCAAAGTAGAAGCACAGGAAGCACGCAGAATACTGGACAGATTGATTGGATATAAAATATCTCCGATATTATGGGTAAAAGTAAAAAACGGTTTATCTGCTGGTAGAGTTCAATCCGTAGCATTAAAAGCGATTTGTCAACGTGAAGAAGAAATACAAAGTTTTGTTCCTCAAGAATATTGGACATTAAATGCGATATTGGAAAAGGATAAAAAAGAACTTAGTGCGGAATTAATAAAAATTAATGATGAAAAACCTACTATTCGTAATAACGAAGAAGTTGAAAATATAAAGAAAGAACTGGAAGCCGGAAAGTTTATTGTCAGTGATATTGCAAAAAGTACAAAGGCAATGAATCCGCAGCCGCCGTTTATTACATCAAAATTGCAACAGGTAGCAGCGAATCGGCTTAATTTCTCTTCTAAAAAAACAATGAGTATTGCACAGCAACTTTATGAGGGGATAGATAT
>JAXJQT010000425.1:0-1889 GCA_036311025.1 Spirochaetota bacterium | reverse complement strand
TCATAACACCAACTGAATAATACCGCAAAAATAAATGACGGCATAAAATTCATAACTTTTATAGTTTTAAGCTTTAATAATGAAATTCCCAATCCCAATATCAAAAAACCGCCTAATCCCGTCAGCTGTGATATCAGAAAATCAGTAAAAAAGCTTTCTAAAAAATACGTTACAGTCGTTACTGTGCATTGATAAATCAACAACGGCAATATAGAAAATAAAACTCCTATTCCGTAAGCTGAAGCAAAAACTACAGACATAAAGCCATCAATTATTCCCTTTGTAATCAAGACAGAATGATTATTTCTTAAAGCTCCGTCCATCGCCCCGATAATCGACATCGAACCGATACAATACAACAAGGTTGCAGCGACAAATCCTTGAGTAAAAGAACTCTCATTATTTGCCAAACGAGATTTTAACTTATCACCTAATTTATCCATTTTATTTTCTAAGTCAAAATACTCGCCTACCAACGCACCTAACATCAAACTAATAACTACAATTACTAAGTTTTTCATTTCCATAGCCATCGAAAAGCCTAAAAACAGAGTAATCATACCACTGCATTGAAATAAAATTTCGTGCAATCTTTGCGGAATCTTTTTCTTAAATAGCAATCCCACAAAAGTCCCGCATGCAATCAATGCCGCATTAACCAAACTTCCGGAATAAATCATCGCTTTTTACTCAATTTCAAACGCATATGCTCATGTTTCTGTATAAGAAGTTTTTTGTATTCATTAAAAGTAAATGCAAAACCACGTGATGCTTTGATAAATTCTTCACCTACATGAATAATATCTTCTTCTTGCGGAATAACATAACGTTTGTTTAAATCTACAAGACGCAAAAATTCCAATCTGTACGTTACATAAAATTCTTTTTGCTTCAATATCTGTAACAAATTCAAATCATCAATAAAACGATACGCTTTCATACAAACAACGGTATCAATATCATAAGTTGTTGTGATTTCTGTATCTATACAAGTTTTAATCAAACAATCTATCGCATTAAAAAAAGCATCTAAATCTTGTGACGGCAAAGATTTTTGCAAATAATTAGCTTTGTATTTATAATCAATCGCTGCATTCTCACGCAAAAACAAACGGAAATCTTCGTCCGGTGTATACGCTTCCATATACAAAAGAAGCTGAAGCATTTTTAATAAATCTAAAAGCTGCTCGTTTAATTCCGTAATCCATTTTGACGGACATTGAGTGTCGTCATACCGACGAGTTTGTCTGTTTTTACCGGAAATCCAAAGTTTATATCGTTGCCAATCAAAATTTATTCCTCGTCTGTCTATATAATTTTTTAACCAATCTTGATTGTTAGTTACCTTTATATAAAATTTTTCCAAAAAACGAATTATTACATAGTACTTAGGAGCATGAGATAAAATATTTTCCATTGACAACTGTTGGCAAGATTGCATTTTTTCGTTTATTTCAATAAAAAATGCTTCCACTTTCTTAAAATTGTATTTCAATTCACGAATCGCACTTTCCAATCGTCTGTCATCATGAGTTGAGATAATTTCACTATCTAAATTTATATTTGTCTCCATGCAAACTCCCTAAAAAATTATTTCATCTTACTGCGAACTCTATTTTGCTTCTCGATTAAAACTCTTTTATAATCGTTGAATGTAAAAAATAGATTTTTGTACATATCGCAAAATTTTTCGGCAACAGCTATAGTTTCCTCTTCTTCCGGCATTACATAACGCTCTGCTTTAGGCATCTTTTTCATCATTTCAAGATGATAAGTCACATAAAAATCTTTTTGTTTCAGAATGTTCATAATATCCGATTCATCTATAAATCGATAAGCTTTTATACATTCCAAAGTATCAATATCAAATGAAATAGATGGATTTGCCT
>JAXJQT010000424.1:0-3009 GCA_036311025.1 Spirochaetota bacterium | reverse complement strand
TTTCTTTAAATTACCAATCTATTTCGCAAGTTAAAAAATCGAGGGAAAAATATATGACGGAAAAAATAATCATTCCGAATGCACCTTTTGTGTCTGACTTGATGGCAGACTTTGTAAACGGTGAAAATCTGAAAATATTAAAAAATGACTTTGTAGATAATGACAGTCGCTTTGTAAACTGTGAAAGGGCGGACGAAAAGCTGTTACGTCAAAAGATTCTTGACAGCAACAGTGTGGCGGTTTATTCCAATTCCGAAAACTCATTGAGCCGGATTTCAAAACTGTTTGCGGGGACAGACCTTGCAGATAAGATAAATATTTTTAAGGACAAAAGTCGATTCAGAGAACTTTTGAAATCTATTTATCCTGACTTTTATTACAAAAAAGTTTCTTACGATGAATTGTTTCGATTGCAGCCGGATACGCTCGCTTATCCGCTTGTGCTCAAGCCCGATTGCGGTTTTTTGAGTATGGGAGTTTATCCGCTTTATTCGCCGGAGGATTTCTGTGCGGCAATCGAGAAGATTCAAGAGGAAAATGATAATTCGGCAAATACGCATTTTTCACGTGATGTGGTCAACTATGATAACTTTTTGCTGGAACAAATGATTGACGGAGATGAGTACGCAGTCGACGCTTTTTTTGATGCGGACGGACAGCCTGTTGTTTTAAATATTTTTTATCATCCGTTTGTAGATTCGCAAGATGTCAGTGACAGAATATATGTTACGTCGTCGGATTTGATTACGGATAATTTGGAAAAAATCACCGCGTTTCTTGAAAAAATCGCAAAGCTTGTAAAACTGAAAAACTTTCCGTTCCATATAGAATTGCGTAAAAACGGCAAAGATTTTATTCCGATAGAGTGCAATCCTTTGCGATTTGCCGGCTGGTGTATGACAGATTTGTCTTATTATGCTTACGGAATAAATAATTACGACTGCTTCTTTAATAACAAAAAACCGGATTGGCAAAAGATAACGGCAAAAACAAAGAGCGGCTTTTATTACTTTTCGATTGCCGAAGTTCCGCAGAATATTTGTCGGGAGAACATAGAAGCTTTTGATTACACAATTTTCAGCAAGCAGTTTTCTGAATGTTACAAAATGTATCGCATTGATTTCAGAAAAAATCCGGTTTTTGCCGTGCTGTTCGGGCATTGCAAGACATACGACGAGGTGAAAGAAATTCTTTGTCGTGATTTACATCCTTTTGTGATTGAAAAGACTAAAAAGGAGTAACTGAAGATGAACGATTGTTTATGTCCCGTATTTCTTGAAAACGGTGAGTTTCATATTAACAAAAACATACAATTGGCAGAACCAGTGAAATTGTACGGACCTGTAAGCTTTTTATTTTCTTGTTCGCATGAAGAATTGAAAAAAGGCAATCAGGCAAAAGTTTCTCTTCCCGGAATGTTTCATGTAATTCAGATATATTTCTCGATTATTCAAAATCGCAGTGATGATGATAAAAATATTTTCAAATTGGATTATTTGCAGGAACTGACTGACAAATATCTGGAAGCTTTTTTGTGGATGAAAGAAGAATGTAAGCTGGATAATCTTGTCGTGGTAGAAAAGAGGTTTGCCAATCAGATTTTTAATAATGTAACTAAGTATGTTTACGGTGAATTGGCAAAATATTTCGGTACGCAAATATTGCCGGGATGTACATCCGGTGATGAGATTAAATATTTTCTTTCTTTGAATAATGAAAATATAACAAATAGGAGAGTGATGTAATGTATTGGAAAAATGATGAAGCGACAGATTCTTCTGTTGCGAAACTTGAAGCACAGAAATTGGCGTGGGCTCCGTTTGCATTTCAGGCGGCCAGAATTTTGCGAGATTGCGGAATATTGGCTGAGGCTGAAAAAGGCGGAGACAGCGGCAGAACTTTGGATGAATTAAAGAAATGTTGCGGTGGTTATTTTTCACAATCCGACAATTCTCAAACTTGTGACGACCAAAAAGTTCATTATGCGATTTATGTTTTGGCGGATGCCGGAGTGAGTGCCGGATTGTTGGCTGAAAATGACGGAAAGTATTTTTTGACACAGGTGGGATATTTTATTTTGCATGACAAAATCACACGTGTAAATATGGATTTTACGCATGATGTTTGTTATGAGGGGCTTTTTTATTTGGATGATGCTTTAAAGTCCAGCAAACCGTCCGGATTGCATAAAGCTTTCGGTGATTGGGAGACTGTTTATGCCGCACTTGCACACTTGCCGCAAAATGTTCGCAGAAGTTGGTTTGCATTTGACCATTATTTTTCGGACAGTTCTTTTCCTAAGGCGTTACCGATAGTTTTTGCGGCAAAGCCTAAGAAGTTGCTGGACATAGGCGGAAATACAGGCAAGTGGGCGTTGAAATGTGTCGGTTATGATAAAGACGTAGAAGTAACGATTGCTGATTTGCCGGGACAACTCGATGACGCACGTAAAAATATAGAGGCAGCAGGATTTGCAGAACGCGTAAAATATCAAAATGTAAATTTGCTCAGGTCAGATGTACCTTTTTCCGGAAAGTTTGACGCCGTATGGATGAGCCAGTTTTTAGATTGTTTCGGACCTACAGATATAATGTCGATTGTGTCACGTGCGAAAAATGCACTGAATGAAAACGGGACAATGTATATAATGGAAACATTTGTTGATTTGCAAAAGTATGAGATTTCAAAATATTGTCTTGATATGACATCGTTGTATTTTACGGCAATAGCTAACGGAAAAAGCAGAATGTACCATTCTAAAGATATGATTGAACTTGTAGAAGCCGCAGGAATGGAAGTGTATGAAGTGGAAGAAAGAGTAGGGCTTTTTCATTCGATTTTGAAGTGTAGAGTAAAATAATTGTAGGGCTGTCGTCCGTAGTAATAGGAAAATAAAGTTTTATGAAAAAAGAGTTGGTAGTATTTTTAATTTTTTTTGTTTTACTGGGATGTAGCGGTGAAAATGAATTAATTAATGTTGAGCCTAAAAAAGAATGTTGGGTAAAGTTT
>JAXJQT010000423.1:0-4672 GCA_036311025.1 Spirochaetota bacterium | reverse complement strand
CACGCCAAAAGAGCATTGGCAACGTCATTTACGGTAACATAATTGGTAATGTTGTGTATTAAAGGAACTGTGTCACGCACAGCTTCAAAACATTTTTTGAACATAACAAACCTCTTTCTTTAAAAAAAATCTGCCTGCTTTTGGACTGTGCATAAAGAAATGTAACTCCCTACGTTGGCATTATCCAAATCAGGTTCGGTCTAGGATTTCATCCTACTCTCAGCCTACTTTATGCGTAAGCTCCCGTGCGTTGTGTAAGATATTCAATTTTTTATCAGAGTGTCAAGCAATTCGTTAATTTCGATTCGCTCGCTAACCGTGTTTCATCTTCGTCCGACCGTTTAATAAGCTCTGTCGAACTGTCCGGATGAATAAATCCGCCGGTTTGGATTTTCATTGTGTGCAATCGGGAATTACAAACCGGGCATAATCTCCAAACTGTCCGGCTCAACTTTGCAAGGCAAAAACCACACTTCCACACCGGCGTTTTTCGCTTTTTCAACAGCAACCGCAAATTCCGGATGTGTTTTTGCATTCGGCAAAACTTTTTCCACGCCTTCCATTTGAATGACAAAAGCCAAAATCGCCTTGTAACCTTCGGTTGCGGCGGCGGCAAGTTCTGTTAAATGTTTTACGCCGCGTTCTGTGGGAGCATCAGGGAAATAACCAACGCCATCAATTTCCAAAGTGCAGCCTTTTACTTCCATAAGGATTTTTTCTGTTTTTCCCGTGGCTTCATCAATTTTTTCAATATAAAAGTCTACTCGAGATTTTCCAAAAGTGTATTCCGGCTTAATTTTGTCGTATCTTTGCTTTTGAAGCCACTCCAGCACAACTTTGTTTGGAGCCTGACTGTCGATATTAAACAAAAGAGATTTTTCCCAATCAGCAACATCATCGTAGCGTTTTTCCACCGCCACCAAATCGTACAAAGTTTTTCGGGTTGGATTGTCTGATTTTTCAAGATACACCGTACTTCCCGGAATGAGCAGTTCCCTACACCGCCCCGTATTTTTCACGTGGACAGTTTCTTCTGTTCCGTCAGCAAGGCGAACCTGAGCAATAAAGCGATTGGGACGAGATAAAAAAGTGGCGGTAGTTATGTGGCGGTAATGCATAGTTTATAACGAAGATCCCAATTCTTCCAATAAGTCTCCACTTTTCTTAAAAGACTGACGGAGCATATCAAGCAATTCTTGTGTAGAATAAGATATTTCTTCTTCTTTTACACAAGGATTTTTTATATCCAAGTTATAGCCATTAGCAATAAGTTCATCAATTGAAACTTTCCAAGACTGCTCATTTTCCGAACGATTATTCCACCAATTTTTTAGAGACTCAAATTCAGCCTTTTGAATTGGTTTTGTTTTGGAATAAGATTTTTGTCCTTCTGGAAGTTTATGTTCCCAATACCAAATGTTTTTAGTTTGTTCACCCTTAGTAAAAAACAAAAGATTTGTTGCAACCGAAGCATAAGGCTGAAACACAGAATTAGGCAAACGTACTATTGTATGAACATTACATTTTTCCAAAAACTCTTGGCGGATTCTTTGCTTTACACCATCTCCAGTTAAAGAACCATCAGGCAAAACAATGGCAGCTCGTCCACCTTCTCGCAAAAGTCTAATCATCAATAACAAAAATAAATCAGCAGATTCCGTAGTTCTAAAAGCAGCAGGATAATTAGTTTCAACGCCATCAGAAACACTAGCCCCAAAAGGCGGATTTGCAAGAATTACATCAACACGGTCTTTTTCAGTAATAGAAGTGTATTCACGATTCAAACTGTCGCCGTTAATTACATTCGGAACTTCAATATCATGAAAAATAAGATTTGTGGCACACAACATAAAAGGAAGCGGTTTTAATTCTTGCCCACGAATAGTTTCTTGCAAAATCTTCAAATCATCAACAGAATGAACATCTTGCTTTCTAATATTTTCAATAGCACAAGTCAAAAATCCACCGGTTCCACAAGCAGGGTCTAAAACTTCTTCACCAAGACGAGGATTAATAATCTCCGTCATAATTTCTGTAATGGCACGAGGAGTATAAAACTCTCCGTAATTTCCGGCACTTTGTAGATCACGCAAAAGATTTTCGTAAATATCACCAAAAGTGTGGCGGTCATCACTGGCATTAAAATCAATTTCGTTTAATTTATTCACAACCTGACGAATAATTGTACCGTTTTTCATATAGTTATTCGTTCCGGCAAAAATATCACGAATCAAAATAGAACGCTTGTTTCCGTCGCTAACATCAAGATTTTGTAAAGTAGGAAACAGTTTTGCATCCACAAATTCCTTCAAAGCGTCCCCGGTAATTCCTTCGCTATCAGACGCCCAACTTCTCCAACGAATTTCTTCCGGTATCACAGAAACAAAGTCTTCATCAAGCAATTCCATTTCCGCATCTTTGTCATCAAGAATCTTAAGCGTAATCATCCAACCAAGTTGTTCAATTCTCTGTGCATCCCCGGAAACCCCCGGATCCTTCCACATGATATTCTGCAAAGATTTTACGATATTTGAAATGTCAGCCATTTAGTTTGTCTCCTTTTCCTTTGTTTTTAAGGGGGAAAGCCTTCCCCTCGCTCGTACTTCGTTGCTCGCTACCCCTTCTAGCGGGGACACCCCGCAACGCCCCGTTTTATTGCCACACGGATTGAGGTTTTTGATTTTAAAAATCAATAAAAGTCTTTTATAAGATTGATTATTTCTCTTTTGTATTCAATAAATTCCTTGTTTCCTTTTTCTAAATACAAAACCCAGTTTATTTTACCTAATAAATGATTTAGATAATTGATTTTTTCTAAGCCTATATGCTGCATATGGCTGTCTAAACCATATTTTTTTATGTAATAAACACTTTGGCGTATCTTCTTTTTTTGTTTTACACCCGCTGAAATTTTTTTGTTTAAAACAACACCTGTAACATATTGACAATTTGATTGTCTTAAAACTTTAGTTTTTGACTTATGAAGATTTAATCCAAAATCTGAAAGTGTTTTCTCACAAAAATCAATAATCGACTTTATTTGACTTTCTTTTATATCTCCAGAAATTGTAATATCATCAGAATATCTAGTATATCTAAAATTTAATTTTGTTATATAACTTCCTATACGGCTATCGAGAAGAATACAAAATATATTAGATAAACAAGGACTGGTAGGAGCTCCTTGCGGTAATTTTTCATCTAAACAACATAAACGTGCTAACATATTAGAAACGCTTTTTACATAACCCATTCTCAAAAAAATCGAATATACATCAAAATAAGTAATACTTTCAAAAAAATTTTTTACATCTAGTTTTATTATAACATTTTGTTGTTTATGAAATTTTACATTATCAATTAATCCTTTGTTTTTTATGTATGCTTTTGCATATTTGCTTATTGGATGTTTTAATAAAATATTATTTAAAATCCAATATTGAATTTCTTTTAAAGTGGGATAAGGTTCTCTAATTAATCGTTTTTTTCCATTTTTTTTAGGAATAAAAAAGGAATGATAAAATAATTGAGTATCATTCGTTATAGCATAAAATAACTCTTCACTATATCCTACTAAAAAAGATAGATGCTCTATATCAAAAACTATAGGATAATCATTCTTATATAAATTGAATGAATAACTTAATAGAATTTCTTGATCGTCTTTTTTTATTTGCCTTTTTGTACATAACCGTTTAAATGTACTTTGATATATTTTCCAATCCATAAAAACAAAAAAAGAGTTAAGAACTACTTCTTTTGCATCTTTTGTTGAAGAAGAATTCTTCAACAACACGTAGGAAAACTTTAGTTTTCCGAAGTTGCAAAAGGTTTGTGAGGAATTTCTCCGAAATTTCGAATAAACCTTTTGCAAGGTTTAAAAGGATATTCCCCTCTAGAATAACGACTCGCTATTCCTGCATTTCTGCATAGACTAGTTCTTTAACTCTTTGATAACTCCTTCAATATAATTTGGAATATAAATTTGGTCAAGTTCTACACGAGTTTTTATTCGATATTCCTCTAAAGGCTCTATTTTTTCAAATGATTTTTTTTCATTTAAAATGACCATTCCTTTATCCGTCAATTCATATCCATTCTCTGTATTATTTATATATCCTTGAAGTTCACAATAAATAAGTGATTTAGCTATATTTGTATAACTTATTTGTTTACTAATCAAAGATTCCAAAGAACCTCTCCTCGAAATAACTATAAGTAAGTCCCTATTTAATTTCTCATTCATTCCTATATCCTTTCAAATGGAGCATTTTTATTTCTCTTTCCATCCCAAAATATTGGGAAAGTATTATTCGGAGTTCGAATAAATGTTATTAAACTCTCTGTTTTATCAAACCCAAATTTATCATGTTCCTTAAAATTAAATCTTGTTTCCAAATTGTTCATTAATTCTATATAGGTTTTACGCATAGAATCATCAGTAATATCTGAAATACCTTTTTCTTGAATATAATTTGCATATACATTAAAGTTTTTATTCTTCAATTCATAAAAGCTCTTCTTCATTGAACACATAAACATAACAATAATTTTTTCTTTTGATATTGAACATTCTTGGCATAAGTAATTTAAACATTCCATAGCAGTGTTTCCTGAGCCAGAAAAATCATCAATTAAAATTAACCCCTTTTTTGTTGAGGTATTTATAGTT
>JAXJQT010000422.1:0-2443 GCA_036311025.1 Spirochaetota bacterium | reverse complement strand
TGCATGCCATTTTACAAGATAAAGCCTGCGGAGACTGCAACTCTTCACCGATTTCTATGCCGAATGAAAATAATGATGCGTCTTCGTTTTCAAAAATAAGTCCGGGAGAAAACGGGATTTCTTCTTTTTCAATTGTGATAGTTTGCGGATAATCGAACTCTGCCGCACAAAAATATTTTTTTTCAAGCGGGTTTGATATATAACTTTTGGGAACAATCCCGAGAATCTTTCCTTTGCATAATACGGCGGCACAGTTGTAAAGCTTGCCTTTTTTCACAATCGGCAATCCGACTGTTATCACTACAGGTAAATCTCTTGTTTCACGTATTATTTTTTGCAATCCTTCAAGTGCAGCCTTTTGCAAGGTCTGAGTAAAAAACAAATCCTCGCATGAATATGAAGTAATACACAATTGCGGAAATACAACCACACTGCAATCGTCAGAAGCTGCTTTTTTCGCTGTTTCGATAATTTGTATACAGTTATAATCTATATCTGCAATTTTGCCGTAAATGCTTGCAGCACAAACTTTTATAAAACCATATTGATTCATTTTTGTCTCCTCACAGTTAAAATAAATCAGAAATTGCCCGGATTATCCGATTAAAAGAGCAAATAATCAATAAAAATATTGGTGTAATGATAAATATTTATTCACGATTTCACGATTTTAATTAGATTACTACCTATGGAGTAAAACATTTAAATGAAAAAATTATATTGCTGTATTTTATTAACATTAACCATATTCTCTTGTAAAAAATCGATTCCGCAAGTTGTAGAAGAAACACCGGTTGTCATGCAGGAACAGCAGAAGAAAGATAGTAATGAATTCGGAATATTGTGCAAGAAAGTCGCAAAGCTTCCTTTGATACATAAACAGGGTATTCTTTCTATGGTAAGTATTCCCGATGCAAAATTGACCAATGAAACCGTAAAATTTTTAAAAGAACATCACGTCATCGGCGTAATTCTGTTCAAAAAAAATATTGTAGATGAAAAGCAGCTCAAACGATTGATAAAAGATTTGCGACAGAAAGTAAAATCTGACTTGCTTATCGGAATTGACCAAGAAGGCGGCGACGTCGTACGAATAAAATGGGACAAAACTTGTAAGATTTCCGCTTGCGATATAGGTCAGCGAAATGACAAGAAATATGCTTACAAAATTGCATACGAGCGAGCAAAGCTGCTAAAAGAGCTTGGTATTGATATGACATTCGGACCGGTTTGTGATATTGCGGAGTCGGAAAAATCTTATATTTACAATCGAGCTTTCGGTACGAATCCGCAGAAGGTTGCTGAGTACGTTGCAATTACGGTAAAAGCCCAACGTGATGCCGGAATAATTTCTGTTTTAAAACATTTTCCCGGACACGGAGAAACCGATGTGAATTCTCATATTGATTTCCCGATTATCGACCGTGACATACAGGCTTTGTGTGAGCATGATTTTGTTCCTTTCAAAAAAGGACTCGAAGCCGGAGCCGAGATGGTACTGGTAGGGCACATCATCAATAAATACGTAGATCCGGGCGTTCCGTCGAGTCTTTCGAGAAAATATCAGGATATATTGTATAAATATTTGAATTTTAACGGAATAATTGTTACAGATGATATGGCGATGACGGGTAAGATTGACTGCGGCATCGGCTGGGGAATAAACTTGATTACCGGAACATTTGTCGAAATAGATACGATGATGAAAAAAATCAAACCGGATGTTACCCAGTGTGCTAAAGTCTTAAAATTTTTGGAAGACATGAAAAAACGAGGAGAATAAAGAAATGAATTTAAAAGAATTTGCGATTGAAAGAAAATGGAAATTAAAATTTTTAATGCTTCTTATCGGGTTGGTTGTGTGTACAGGAAGCGACCTATTGGTAAAAGGTATTGTAGAAAAAAAATTGCGAAATGTTCCGGAAAATGTCTCCGGGTATGCATTTGAGAAGCAATTTCTTAACTTTGATACAGAAGACAAAATTATTGAAAATGCTTACGAAAAGCTTGAAGACGGAAGTTATCAGTTAAAAGAAAAAGATGCAAAGAAATTGCATTTGATATGGAAACAGATTCGTCGCTTCGGGTTTGACCGAGAAATCGAAGTTATTAAAGGCGGTTGGTATTTTGTATACGAAACAAATGAGGATATCGGTTTTTCTATATTAAGATGGTTGGATAAATACACAAGCGATACTGCAAAGTGGATTCTTTTGGTTTGTCTGCAAGGCGGCGGCGTATTGTTGATACTTGCGTATTTACTTTATGTCAAAGAGACTTATATGTTTATTCCGTTGACAGTTATTGTTACCGGAGCATTGGGAAATGTGATTGACAGAATATTCAGAGGATATGTTGTCGACTTTGTAATGTGGATTTTTAAATTTATTCCGCATCCGTTGTTCAATCCTTGGCCGATTTTTAATCTGGCAGATGTTTATAC
>JAXJQT010000421.1:0-2229 GCA_036311025.1 Spirochaetota bacterium | reverse complement strand
TTATTATACAGACAATGAAGAAAACGATATTGAAAAAAGTATAAATGACATTACTCCATGGAAACGCTCGGTAAGCATCAAGCCGGCAGACTACGCTATGGAGTATTTGGATATTCATTGGTATTCCGGTGTACAAGTTCGCTATAAACACAAAAAACTGCTGTTGGAAGCTTCCAGTTATGTAGCTGCAAATGAAGCTGTCAGTGATATAAACGATTCACAATGGAATCCGACAAAACCATTTTTTACTCAGCTTGTCACTGCCGGCTTTTACAGTGATTTTATGATGTTACGCTTTACCCCGTTTTTAAATGTTTCGGACGAGATTCTCGATTACGGATTTCACAGTAATCTCGACTTTAATACAAAACACAATATCAGAATTCAGACAAATAACGGTGTGAAATTTTCAAAAGCTGTTGAAAATATTCAGATTGATAATGAAATAAAATTAGGTTATTGTCTGTTGCAACGTTGGTATTTGTACCATTTTGCACATTTTTGTAATAAGTATGACTTTGTATATAAAAAATATTCACTGGAAGGTAAAATCGGCGGCGGTGCGGTTTTCCAGTTTTAATTTTAATAAAGTAGGAGTTTTTAAATGAATGAAATAAGCTTAAATGCTGTTATTACAAACAGTGTACTGGCAGTACTTGCCATATTTTCTATAATTTCGCTCTCTATTATAATAGAGAGATTCATTTTCTTTTCTCGTTATAAAATAAATCTAAATACATACAGAAAATACATTCCGGATGAGATTTCCACACTCAAGCAAACGCTAATGGCAAAAAATGCCGGTCAATTTTCAAAAAAGAAAATTACTCCTTTCGAGACCATACTTTTGAGCATTTTAGTCTTGCCGATTATCAACAGAACAGAAATGCGAGAACGACTCGATGCAAAATTTACCGAAGTTTATATGATTTACAACAGCAAAGTGAACATCTTGGGGATTTTCGCAAAGCTTTCTACTTTATTGGGACTGTTCGGTACGGTTACGGGAATGATAGAATCTTTTAACAATATCGTAGACAAAGGCGTAAGTACGGCTTCTATCGTAGCCAGCGGAATTTCTGCCGCATTAATCACAACTGCTGCCGGACTAATCATTGCAATTCCGGTTACATTCTTTTACGAATATTTCAATGACAAAATCAACGGTGAAATCAGAAAAATGGAAATCATAACATCTGATTTATTATCTGCACTCATCGACAAAAGTCGTACTCGGAGTATTACAAAATGAAATACACTTTTTTAAATCGTCCCAAAAGCTCCATTGATATGACACCGTTAATGGATATAATATTTTTAGTTTTGATTTTCTTCATGGTAGGAACAACATTTGAAATGAATCGTTCCTTAAAAATGAACTTGCCGGAAACTCTTACCGCGGAAGGAAATCTGTCAGAAAATAAAATCTTACTTGAAGCTGATATCGACGGTAATATCGCCGTAAACGGACAGAAAGTAGATTTAGCATCGCTTTCTGAAACTATTTTAAATCTGTCTCCTACCGAAACAACCGAAGTTTACATAATGGGAGATGAAAATGTTCCTTATAAGACAATCGTTCAGATTATGGATATCGTAAAAATCTTGGGACTGGAACAAATATCACTCGTCACAGATATAAAGAAGGAATTATAAAAAATGCAACACGACGGGCATTTGCGGTATTACTTTATATTTTCCGTTTTTATTCACGTAATAATTTTTCTTTTGATTTACTACTTTTTTATACAAAAAAAAGTCTCTTTTCGTACCGAAGAAAATAAGATTGTCAATGTAAAGCTCGTCAAAACGCCGCCGAAATCTGCAAAAAATGTATCTAACGAAGGACAAATAGCCAAACCAAAAACTATTTCCGGATTTAAAAATATAATTCAAAGTCGTCCGAAACTATCACAAGCTACGCCTGTAAGAGACGGAATGACAAAAAAGATTGCGACTTATCAACATTCAAAAAGTCATCATTCCACACAAAAGTTTACTAAAAATTTCACCGCTGCGGCACAACTTTATGACAGCGAAAATGACTTAAACGAGCCGGTAATGGAATTCGCTCAAGACGACGGACTTACTTTCAGCGACGGTGAAGCACGTAAACTTGTAGAATACGACATACAGGCAATAAAAGCATTAAATTTGATTTCTGACCAAGAGTGTACATTGCTTTTGAGTGTAAACGAAAGCGGTTACATTACAAATATAGAGATAATC
>JAXJQT010000420.1:0-1475 GCA_036311025.1 Spirochaetota bacterium | reverse complement strand
TCCAAGAACTCATCGCATTTCTCGTTCATTTCACTCAGGCGTGTTTCCAACGCGTCTTCACTTGCTCGGATTTTTTCCAACACCTCAGGTCCCACATGATTGCCCAATTCGTCAAGGCTTGCTTTCACCGCCTCGATTTCTTCACGGTAAGAAGATAAAGACGCAATTGCACCTTCTTCCAATTCCCGACATCTTTCGCTTATATCTTTTCCGGCGTTATCTCGAACTTCATTTATATTCTTTTGTGCAATCTTCAAAATTTTAATCAAAGAAGCTTTTGAATTATTAGATAATGTCGCTATTCTATTTTCCAATTCCGTCATAAAAGCTGATTTTGCATTAATCAACCCCTCAAGCTCTTTCTTTCCGCTTTCTTGTATACCGGAATAAATTCGCTCAAAGTCTTTCTTACTACGCAATATTTTATTATCAACAGTAAGAACTAAATCCTCATTAATAGAATCAGCTTTTTCTTTTAACAAATGAATTGATTCTTTAATACTCTCTACATTTTTCTCACTGGATTTTATAAGCTCGTCGCCCTTTTCCTTATAAGAAATCTTCAATGTATTTATATCATTTTCCAAACTTTCAAAAATACGTGTTTTTTGTGAATCAAAATCATTTAATTTAGAATCGTATTGAGAAATCATACTTTGAATTACGCTGATAACTTCATTTACATCACGCATTTTCTGAAGTAACTTCTCGTCCATTGTTGCCGATTGCTCTGCAATTTTTTGATTAAGGTTAAAAATTTCTGAACTAACCGTTTTTTGCATATCAGCAATGCTGTTCTCTGTTATTCTTGATATATTTTCAGAATTAAGACGAATCTTCTCATTGATAATAGGTAATTTATCTTCAATTTGCTTAAATTGATTATTTAAAGATTGAATGTACTGATTATTCTCAGCCTGTATTTTGTCACGCAGATTCAAACTGTCAGCTTCCAACATTTTCAATTCTTCGCGATATTTTCGACCGACAATATCATTTTCTCCGGCAAAAACTTTTACTTTCTCTGCAAACCAAGAAGTTAAGCCCTCACATTTTTTTCTAAAGTCGTTCTTTAATTTAAAAATATCCTCATAATACTCTTGCAAATTACTTGCAAATTCCTTGGATTTTTCGTCTGCATCTTTAAAATAGCCCAACATTTTTTCCATAATCAATGTATTGGCTCTATCTTCTCGTTGTCTTATTTGTTCATCAATTAATTCTATTTTCTGATCAAATTTACGATTTATCGTATCTGTCTTTCGTTGGATTTCATTTTCAGCTGTAGTCAATCTTGATTTTACAGCAGAATATATTTCTTGTATTTGATTTCGTAAATTGAAAACCTTTTCCCTTGAATCACTGTCCAAAGAATCTAAAGAATTCTTCATTGCATTGATTAGTGTCTTTCTCTTATCTTCATAAGATAAACTCATATCCTTTATTTTTTCATTAACATCTGCACTTACAGTATC
>JAXJQT010000419.1:0-1035 GCA_036311025.1 Spirochaetota bacterium | reverse complement strand
TTTTTGCTTCGTAAAGTTCGCCGACTTTATTGATTCCCGGAATCAAATGTTTGTTAATAATTTCATCTGCTTCCACTCCGCTGTCGAGCATTTTTTTGACACGGTCAACGATAATTTCTTTTTCACCGTTTACTACGCAGTCAAAAACGCTGTTACTTTCGGCACGTTCTTTTTTACCGTTTCCGCCGTCGCCCGGTGTCATGTCTGTCTTAACAACATTCGAAACATACAGCATACTTCCTTTATCATTAAGAGTAAGAACGTCTGACGCATATTTAAGATTCATCAAAACAAGCTCGTTTGGATTTGCAATTGCAGATGAAAGCCCGTTGTAAACACACATTGCAAGGAATGCACCGTTTACCCATTTACGTTCCGGCAATCCGAACGAAACATTTGAAAGTCCCATTGTCGTATTTACACCTAAATCTTTTGCACACCAACGAACAAACTCTAATGTTTCAAGTCCTGCACGCTGTTCACTGGAAACTGTCATTGTGATACAGTCCACCACAATGTCATCTTTTGTAAATCCGAGTTTTTCGGCACGAGCTAGAAGTTTTTTTGTATTTTCAATTCGTCCCGCAGCCGTAGCCGGAACTTCTTCGTCCGACAAAGGCAACAGAATAAACATTGCTCCGTATTTAGCTGCTACTTCAAGAAGCGGTTCTTTGATTTTTTCTAATGAAATAGAGTTAATCAACGCACGTCCCGGATAAAGTCTCAATGCTTTTGCGATAATCTCAGGATTTGAAGAGTCGATTACAAGCGGCAGTTTGCTTGATGTAGAAAGCATAGCGACAGCTTGCATCATTACGGCGGCTTCATCGATTCCCGACATTCCCACATTTACATCAAGTAAATCAGCACCGCTGGCTTCCTGTTCTACTGCAAAACGTTTTATTTCTTCAAATCGACCTTCACGCAAAGCCTCTTGGAATTTTTTCTTTCCCGTAGGGTTGATTCTTTCACCTATTACTTTTACCGGAGTGCCGGGTTTTAAGAATACATGACCTCTTGTACTTGATAATCCGC
>JAXJQT010000418.1:0-2232 GCA_036311025.1 Spirochaetota bacterium | reverse complement strand
GAAAATATTTATTTGCACGTTCATTTTATGCGAATAAAAATGTTGCCGTATCCGAAAGATGGTTTTTGTCGTGAATACCTTGAAGAGCCGGGGTGTTTTTGTAACAGTTCGACTGTAGATGCTTTGAGTCCATATTGTGATTTTCATGCACAACGTAACAGTGATGATAAACTGGAAGTGCTTTCGATAAAATATTTTTATTTATCCGACAAAAATTATGATGCGATAAATGAAAGCAACGCCGACGCATTTTTAAGCGGAACATGGGAGTTGATGTATCATTACGATGAATATATAAATGCTATTCGCACACTCGATTTACCCGAACGTTGCGATATGGCGATGGTACGCCAAAGTTATCATCGATTGGCAAAAAAATATCATCCGGACTTAAACGGCGGCGTTGCCGGTGACGACTTTTTAAAAATAAATGACGCCTACCAAATATTAAAAAAGATTTTACCGCACTTTAACAAGTGATTTAGTAAACTTTACTTTCTTATTTTTATTTAGTAGACTCCGCCCGAAGGAGAATTGATGTTTTACAAAATCAATTTTATTTTTTCTTTTATTTCAATAGTCTTATTTTTTATATCATGGATATTTAACGGAATATTTGAATTACAACTGATTAATGATATTTATTCATTCTCGCAATTATGTGTTATTTCTTTCTATTTCATAATTTTTTTGATTCGCATTTTCTACAGAGATAAAAATAATGCTAAGGTTAATAATTTTGTTTTTGATATTTTCATTATAATTTTTATTTTGATAGATAAAATATTTTGTATGCTGCCGTCGGATATAAAGAGCTTAAATATAGAATATTTTTTTATCGCAATAAGAATATTTTTTATGCATAAATATTCGCCTGCAAATGTTCGTCTGATGCGTTATCCGGAACGAAGTGTAATTATCAGTTATGCCGCTACAATTTTTTACGGAGCCTTGCTGCTTAGTTTGCCGTTTTCTTGGCAACCAAATGTTTGTCTGTCGTTTATAGATGCTTTTTTTATAAGTACATCGGCTTCATGTATTACCGGACTTGTAAGCGTCGATTTATCAACGACCTTTTCATTAGCCGGTCAAGTCATTATCTGTACGCTTGTACAATTAGGCGGTATCGGTATAATGATTTTTTCCGTAATAATCGCATTTACATTCAATAAGCATTTTTCACTGGAAGAAACAAGGGCGGCTTCCACTGACATTAATGAAAGTGACATCAGCTCTATTCAAAAAATCATTCCGCAAATAATTTTAATTTCTTTTATATTCGAGGGAATCGGTTTTGTCCTATTCTTTTCTAAATTTATAACAATGTTTTCATTCCCGAAAGCTTTCTATTATGCTGTCTTTCATTCTGTTTCAGCGTTTTGTAATGCCGGTTTTTCATTGTTTCCTGATAATTTAATGCAGTTTTATAACTCTCCGTTGACTGTTTTTACTGTTTCATTCCTGGTAATATCAGGCGGCTTGGGATTTCACGTTATTCAAAATACATTTTCTTATATCAAAGACAGAATGAAACGTAAGTATATGTATAAACGCAAAACATTAAGTGAAACATCAAAAATTATACTTGCGGGAACAATTTTTTTATTACTTGCAGGAACTTACTTATTTTACGCACTCGAACATGGTAATACATTAAAAAAGTTATCAACGCCGACTCAATATTTAACTGCATTTTTCCAATCGGTTACATTGCGTTCTGCCGGTTTTAATACGGTTAATTTTTCAGAGCTTACTCACGCTACACAAATTATGATGTTAATTTTTATGTTTATAGGTGCAGGTCCCGGTTCTACCGGCGGTGGAATAAAAATGACTTCATTTGTAATACTTTGTGCTTCTGTGTATTCATATATTACCGAAAGGAAGCAAACTGTATTATTTAGAAAAGCCGTTCGTAGTGAAATTGTGACAAAAGTGTTTGTTTCATTTTTTTATTCAATAGGAATGCTTTTTATCGGATTATTTTTATTGGTGCTTTCTGTTCCAGAAATCCCGATTTCTGATTTACTGTTCGAAACCGTATCAGCATTTGCTACCGTAGGAGCGTCTACAGGAATCACGCAAGGTTTAAATATAAGCGGAAAATTGATTTTAATATCCTTAATGTTTGCCGGAAAAGTCGGAACATTGACATTATTCAGTGCTGTTACATCAAAAAGTAACAATACAAAAATAGAATATCCGTCAGCAAACATTAACATTGGTTGATTT
>JAXJQT010000417.1:0-2615 GCA_036311025.1 Spirochaetota bacterium | reverse complement strand
GGAGTAAGTTATTGCGGTACTTGTGACGGACCGTTCTTTCGCGGTAAAAAAACTATCGTTGTAGGCGGCGGCGACTCTGCATTGACCGAAGCTCTTTTTATTGCAAAATTTGCAAAAGAAGTAACTATAGTTCACCGCAGAGACAGATTCCGTGCCGTGCATTCCCTTATCAAACAAATTGAAGCAACTTCGAATATAAAAACAAAAATGAATGCAACCGTAGAAGAAATCTGCGGAACAGACAGTGTCACAGGAGTAATTTTAAAAGACACTTTGACAGGCGAAAAGACTGACTTTGAAACTGACGGCGTTTTTATTTTTACCGGACTGCTGCCGGCAACAAACTTTGTACCGCAAGAAATCCTCGACAGTCAGCACTACATCGTCACAAATGAAAAAATGGAAACATCTATCCCCGGACTTTACGCTGCCGGAGATACAAGAAGTAACGCATTCAGACAAGTAATCTGTGCAGCTGCCGACGGAGCTACTGCCGCAAATTACGCCGGTGAATGGCTTGAAGCACAACGCGGAAATGCTTACGAAAAATAAAACACTTTATATTCATCAGCCGAACATTGACGTATACAAAGCGATGGCGACTGATGAATATCTGTTACAATGTGTTTCCGACGAACAATTTGCTGCTGCAATTCATATTTATTCATGGAATCATCCTTGCATTACCCTCGGGCGTTTTACACCGTCAGATGTACTGAAGGAAAATTGCGACATCCCTGTCACACGCAGAATTACCGGAGGAAATGCTTTGTATCATGAAAACGACATTGCTTACAGTGTAGTAATAAAACTTGATGAAAATAAAAATATCGGTCTGGAATTGTGCAAGAAAATATCTGAAATAATCCAAACGATTTTTAGTGATTTTCAAATAAATACAAAATTAATTCTTAATGAACGCAATCTCAATAATCGCCGATTACCTTGCAACGAAACATTTTCCAGATGTGAGCTTATTTGTAACAATAAAAAAATTGCCGCTTCGGCTCAAAAAAATAACAGATTGGCAATCCTGCAACAAGGCTCAATCTATTTAAATCATCAACCGCAAGAAATAAATAAATATCTAAATCAAGCCAATGGTATTGTAAATGCTATTGATAAACTGGATATTGATAAAAGCATTTTTATGCAAAAGCTGGGAAAAAAAATATCAGAGTCATTTGACATGAATCCCGCAGCAACTTTATCGTGTGAACAACAAAAAATTATCGACAATCTGATTTATCAAAAATACAGGACTTGCGAATGGATTTGGCAAAATTCCAAATAAACAATGAAATCTTAAAATTACTTTATCAAGAAGAACGAATCTTTATTCAAGTAATAGACAAGGTCGCTTCAAACAGCAAAAAGGTAGAGATTTATCGTCTCGGTGAAAACTGGGAAGATGGCTTTTTTTGCAAAATCGACAGCAGTATATATTTATCAGCAACTTTGTCTGACAAAGATTTAACGCCGGTCGCAACATGGATAAACAAACTTTCACACTTACACAGCATTTACGGACTTACATCTATTTTAGTTCATCTACAGCTTTTATTAGAAAAAAGAGTAAAAAATCGTTACGACTATTACGTAATGGAATTAACAAATAAAACTTTCAAATGTCCGCCGCTTGAATATTTGAGAAATTGCCGTTTTTGCAATGAACGAGATTTTGCTTTATTAAAAGACTTACAAAAACAATATCACTTAGAAGAAGTCTATACTTCAGAAGCAAGCTATCCATACAATTATGAAATGGCGGCGTTCAAACATACGTTGCAACACAGAAAAAATGCCGCACTTTTTGTTAACTCAATAGCAGCAAGCAAAGTTTATATAACCGCCGAAAGTTCGGACAGATACCAACTCGGCGGAATATTTACACGCAAACAATATCGCGGGCAAGGCTGTGCATGGAAAGTATTAAGTTTTTTTATTTATGCAATATGGCAGGCTCAATACAAAAAGAAAATCTTTCAACTTTTTGTGAAAAAAAACAACCTCGCCGCCTACAATCTGTACAAAAAAGTCGGCTTTACGGAAAAAGACGAAACTTCATATTTTTATTATTAGTTTCTTTCTTTTTTCTAGCAACCAACCTCTTCCCATTCTTCATACAAGCTTTCAAGTTTTGTCGAAAGTTCCTTGTATTCCGTATCTATTTGTTGTGTTTTTTCAAAGTCAGAAAAAACTTCCGGCTGCTGCAATAATTCATCCAGTTCTGCAATACGTTTTTCGGTAGTTTCTATTTCGCTTTCTATTACTTGCGGACTACGCTTTCTGTTTGACCGTTCTTTTTTTCTGTTTTCTCTTTTTTGCTCTTGATATTTTTGCTTTCCGCTTGTCGGCAAAGCAGATGTTTTAGTCGCCGCAGCAGCCTCTTCGACAAGCTTGTTATTCATCCAGAATTCAGAATAATTTCCCTCATATAAAGAATGCGTACCGTCTTCAAGATATATTATTCGATTGGTGATTTTATCCAGAAAATATCGGTCATGACTGACAACTAAAATAGTTCCGCTGAATGCCGATAGCGACTCTTCCAACGCCATTTTTGCAAAAATATCAAGATGGTTTGTCGGTTCATCTAATATTAAGAAATTTAT
>JAXJQT010000416.1:0-4777 GCA_036311025.1 Spirochaetota bacterium | reverse complement strand
GGATATATAACTGTAACGGTAAATTATGACGGTGCTAAACCGGATGTTTTGACACCGACATTTTTATCACCCGGAACTGTAAGTGTAGGACACGTAACGCAAGTAAGCGGAAGTTCGTCTCAAAACTTTTCGTCACCGATAGAATATCAGTGTGTTTCAAAAGACAAACAATTTTCAAGACTTTATACCGTTAATGTAGAATTCAACAAAATAGAACCGGCAGCGGCATTGATAAACAGTTTCAGCATCCCGGTTTATCTGAACAAGGACATTACTTATGATACACAGGGAATCATAGACCATGAAAACGGAACAATAGACATTGAAGTTCCTTATTCAAGTATCAACGAACCGTATCAACTCATGCCGCTTTTTTCCGGCACTGGGAAAGTCTATGTGGAAGGGATAGTTCAAACATCCGGATACAGTACGCAAGATTTTTCAAACAATGTTTATTACAGAGTAGTTTCGGTTGATGACGAAAGCGTATCAAAACAATATGTAGTACGTGCTTCATTTAAAAAAGATACGGATTCTTTATGCGAAATAACATCATTTGGTTTTAGAAAAGGTAATCCGAATAGCAATTTGAAAGAAAATATAAATGCGACAGTTACCCAACGAACAAAAGAAATCTTTGCATATTTGCCGTACGGCAGCGGAAGTCGTGATTCGTCACTGGCAGCGACATTTGAAGCGTATGGACAAGTTTATGTAAACGGAGTTCTTCAGACAAGCGGCGTATCGCTTAATAATTTTTCAAATCCCGTTACATATAAAGTAGTAAGTGAAAACGGTAAATATGAAAAAGAATACACTGTCCGTGTACAGGAAAACGGAAGCATAATATATGTAAACAATCGTGCTACCGGACACAACAACGGTTCTACATGGCAAGATGCATATATGACACTGGAAGCGGCAGTAGAAGGAGCTTCAAATATAGCAGTTCAAACTCCATGTGAAATCTGGATTTGTGACAACGGTGCGGAATATGTAGCCGAAAATCCGGATAATAGATTGAATGTAAGCGGTACAATAACCATAAAAGGTGGATTTGCCGGTACAGAAACAAATGCATCACAAAGAAATGCCGGCAAAAAAACAAAAATCAAAGGATTTAGCTTTGATTCAAAAAGAAAAGAATGTGCATTAAGTATTGAAGATATAGAACTGAATAATGTCAACAGTGAAAACTATACAGTTTATATGCAAGATTATTTTTCAAATGTTCAGTATTTTTCTTTAAAGAATGTTGTGTTAGGTGAAAATGCAAAGTTTCTCATTACAGGAAAAAACAGCAGGCTTAATATTACAAACAGTACGCTCAACAAAGCTAACATTCAGCTTGAAGAGATTGGAACTTTTAATGTCGCAAGCTCGACTTTTGACACTTGCAAAATCAATGAAAATATTAATGCAGTAGAAGCTGTAGAACTTTCAAACTCGACTTTTAACAATACAACAATGCAT
The DNA here is from genome assembly GCA_036311025.1 of Spirochaetota bacterium. Lineage (GTDB taxonomy): Bacteria > Spirochaetota > GWE2-31-10 > GWE2-31-10 > GWE2-31-10 > RGIG8597. The sequence goes on along the minus strand of JAXJQT010000416.1, from coordinate 3,304 downwards.
TTGACCGGAAGTACTCAAAATGTAGAAAATTGTATATTCAAAGAAAACAGAACAAGAAGTTATGACCCAATATTGAGTTTTGATGCCGACCAAACAAATATCAAAGATTGTAACTTTGAAAATTACAAAGGAATCATAAGCTGTAGACATTCGACACTTATAGATACTACGAAATTTTCGACAAATGCGGAATTGGCAGTAGGAAAACTCGGCGATTCTAGGAATACAAAGTCCAAGTTTGAAGCTAAAAACTGTAATTACTTAAATATACCCAATATATGTGATATTTATAATATTAAAATAACAGGTAAAAGTGCAACAGAAAAATGCAGCCTAAACAGTTATGTATCCATGATGTACACCTCTAAAAATTATTCCTACAAAAATATTCATTTGGAAAATATCAAGGCAGGTCAGTTAAGAGAGTGTATTAACTGTAATATGGCAAAGGTATATATAAATAATTGTGAGTTTACAGGTGAAATTGACTTTGCAAATGGAAGTAGTTCTGACTATGTAGATTGTATATCCGGCGGAATTTACAATACAAACATGAAAAACTTGAGAGTGGGAGTCGAGATGGATGACACTTTTTATATTCAAAACAGTAAATTAAGTTCAATATATTTTGATGGTGCCGGAAAACTCGATATTAGTTCTAATTCTACTTTATCAGCTATTAATTTCGGCTTCTATTCTGCCGGTTCTAATGGAAACGTTTCCATAACAGATTCAACCGTCAATGGTAGTTACCTTTTTAAGTTTAATGATTGTGCAAATCAAATAACTTTAGAAAAAGTTAAGTGTAATATAACAACAACTAATCTTTTTAATTATCGCGATGTGAAGAGTAGCATTAATTACTACAAAAAATTAAACATAAGTGGTTGTACTTTTACCCAAGCCTCAGATGAGATATTTGATATTAAGTGTGCAAATAATGGTAATACAGGTGTGGCTGATATAGATATTTCAAATACTACTTTTAACAGTGGGGTTGAGTTTAGCGGTGGTGGATTTGATGAGATAGATATTACAAATGGTTGTAGCTTTCCGTATTTAGGCTTTGATATGAATGATATAAAGAAAAAGGTGACTATTGATGATGCTGGAATAAGAAATACGAAATATTCCAATAAGGGCGGATTGTACTCCTTCTCAGATGCCTATACAGTAAATATATCTAACAGCACTATCTATTCAAAATATAGATATGCTATTGAGGCAATTTCTTGTAGTGTATCTAATTGTACGGTTGATTCTGAAGGAATCGGTTCTATTTACAGTTATTACGATTTAAGTTTGAAAGATTCAACTATAAAAAGACCGGCAACCGGAAATGCACTCGTACTATCAGAAGATTACATTAATTCTTTTTATATTGAGAATAATCAATTTTCTGATCGCAATACTGCTATAGGAAATTATTATCACCTAAAAGTAGGCAATAAATGCCGAGGTACTACTAGCGAAAGTATCTTTAAGAACAACAGACTTATCGAAAGTCCGAGTAAGATTTTTAATGTAAATGCGTGTACTGTAGATATTGAGAGTAATAACGATCAGGAAATAAAAATCGTTTCTCACTCCGATTGTTGGAAAGAAAATGAAAAAGGAATAGCGGCAACCGGTGCTAAAATTTCCGGTACAAATCTATATGTTAATGAAGCTACCGATTGTACGATTTCCGGTACTACTGTGAATGTTAATACAGCTAGCGGTGGAACGATTACCGGTACTACTGTAGTTGTTGGTACCCAAGCTACCGATTGTACAATCTTCGGCTCTACAGCAGAAGTTTATCATGCTACCCAATGTACATTCAAAACAACTGATTTAATTGATGCATATGTTTTAGATAATTGCACCATATCTCCGTCGGATACCAGCATAGACCTTTGGATTGAAAAAAGTGTGAATAATAGTAATTTTAAGAATATTACGCTGCAAATTTATAACTTTGATTTTAATGAAGATGTTAGGTTCACAAATTGTTCTTTTGATAATGTGAAGTTGAGTATTAAAAGAAATAATAACTATCTTCTTAATAAAGATGGAGATAAACTTTTCTTTTCTAAATGTAAATTTACCGGTACCGACACAAAATTAGCCGTAAATCGAGATTTGACATATTTTAGTAACTGTACATTTACCAACATTACGAAAAATATCAGCTATGATGAATATGGCTCATTTGAGCAGATAGGTGATAATCGCTGGTTTGATGAATGTATTACAAAAATTTACGCAGAAAACTCTACATTTAACAATTGTAACGTTACCGTTACAGGACAAAGCGGCACTGGAGTAATTTATTATCACAATAACTGTGTGTTTAATAATACTTCTCTAAAAGGGGTATCTGGTGGTGAAATTATTAAACATGTCCTTTAGAACAAGGAGTTACATTTATGAAAAAAATATTTGTTTTGATTTTTATATTTGCGTTTTTTTGTTCTTGCGATACATGCACTGACAGGGGAAATCCTTTTGAATATTTAAAGGAAGAAGAAAAGCCTTTTCTTGAATCAATTTATTTAAATACGATTTTTGCAAAAAAATCTTACGCACGAGGTGAACCGCTGGATATTACCAATCTCCTTGTGCGGGGAGTTTTCAGCGACGGCAGCGAAAAAACAATAGCTATAACGGAAGAAAATATTTCCGGTTATGACTGCATGAAAGTCGGCACGCAAGAACTTACGGTTTCGGTAGAACGTGACGGGAAAACTGCAAGTGCTGCCTGGACTGTAAAGGTAACCGAAGCAGTTATTGTAGAGCTGATTATAAAGTCGCTGCCTACAAAAACAGAATATACCGAAAGCGAAAAACGCGATTATGCCGGTCTGGAAGTTGTAGTTAAAAATTCTGACGGGACTGAGTCGCCGGTAGATAAAAAAGAACTTCTTTTTACGGAAGAAGATTCCGCAGAAGGTGAAAAGACCGTATTTGTCCATTACCGAGGATATTCTGACAGTTTTGAGATTAAGGTTTTATGAAACCTTTGCAAGGTTTTGGGGCTTTATTTGCGGACAAGTCCGCCCCGAAGCGGTTTTGTTGTTCAGGAAGCAACGAGGTTTTAAGGGGAGCTTTTCTTTTTTGTGATAAAAAGAAAAGTTCCCCCTTACACCCCTAAAAGAAAAGAACGCTGAAGATTTGGGTAACTACATTTCTTTGTAGGCATAAAGCCAAAGCAGGGCTTTAAGGTGCAATGGCTTACGCCGAGTTCAAGGACATTTTAGAACTACAAAACTTGAGCTTGCCAAGGAATGGGGAGGTCATAGGAGGGGAAAACCTGCGGCCT
>JAXJQT010000415.1:0-1577 GCA_036311025.1 Spirochaetota bacterium | reverse complement strand
ACCTTGTTCATATCTTCACCGGATGGTTTTAATATAAAATCTGAAGCACCGAGCGACAGGGCTTCCATTGTAATTTTAGCCCCTTTTGTCGCTACAGCCGAAAGGACAAGAACCGGCGTATTATTTTGACGACGACGCTTTTCTTTCAAAAACTCAATTCCGTTCATTTCCGGCATTTCTAAATCTAAAATTATCAATTCCGGTTTCAAGGCTTCCATTTTATCCAAACCAAATCGCCCGTTCAGTGCCGTTCCGACAATCTCGATAGCCGGATGAACAGACAACATTTTCGCTATCAATCTACGCATAATAGCCGAATCATCTATAATAAGAACTCGTATTTTATCAGACATGACCATGTTTCCTATTTTTTCTTATAAAGACACGTTTCGCCGAACTTCATAAATTCAAACTTTGTATTCATTCCGAACAAAGATTCCGAATGACCTATGAAGAAATACGAATCAGGATTCATAACATTATAAATAGTGTTTACAACATGTTCTTGAGCTGCAGCATCGAAATAAATGATTACATTTCTGCAAAATACGACATCAAAGTTTTTATACACAGGCACATTTTTTAGATTGTGATAATCGAAAGTAATCATTTTTTTTATTTCGTCTTTCATCACATACCCGTCTTTTACTTGATTGGTAAAACGCTGCAAATAATTCGGCGGAATACCGGCAATCTTTGACGCAGGATAAAATCCTTCACGTGCTTTCATCAAAACATTAAAAGAAATATCAGATGCAATAATTTCTATTCTCCAATCCGGCAATTTGTCTTTCAACACCATCGCAAGAGAATAAGGCTCTTCTCCGGTAGAACACCCGGCACTCCAAACTCGTATTCTTTTGTCTTTGCGAGTTTTACGAATCGCATCAAGGACTCCGGTTTCAAATCCTTGAAAATGAATCTTATTACGAAAAAAACTCGTAAGGTTTGTCGTCACGGCATCAAGAAGAACTTTCAATTCCTTATCATCTGTAGAAATTATTCGATAATATTCTTCAATACTATCAAGCTCTGCTTTTTTCAATCGTGCTTTTAGACGACTTTCTAAAATCGGGCGATTTATATCGCTGAAGTGCATTCCGGATTCTTTGTAAATCAAATCTCGGAACTTTTTAAATTGAACATCTGTTAATTGATTAAACATATTAATCCTTGAATATTTGATTTTCAAAGTATATAATATTTTTCTGTATTTAAAAGAAGAAAATATAACAAAAATATTAAAGAGGAAAATATGAGTGTACAGTTGGCTATGTTAAATGCGATTAAAGAACTTAAAAAATCGGGTCAGATTTCAGCCAAAATTTTGGCACACATACCAAAATTAAAAGATTGCGAAGACTGGGGAAAAGCTGTTTTTCTCGGAAAAATAAACTATTCATTCAAATTTTCAAAACTCGACGGCGGTTTGATAGAACTCGGCGGAAATATGTATTACATTCCGGATTCTTTGTAAATCAAATCTCGGAACTTTTTAAATTGAACATCTGTTAATTGATTAAACATATTAATCCTTGAATATTTGATTTTCAAAGTATATAATATTTTTCTGTATT
>JAXJQT010000414.1:0-1646 GCA_036311025.1 Spirochaetota bacterium | reverse complement strand
ATATTTGATTTTCATCCGGATTCGATGTCTTTGTTGCAAATTGACAAACACAATATGAATATACGACTTGTATATGCAAATAAGGCAATGGAAAAAATGGAAGCCAAAAGTCTTGAAGAAATGAGTGCGGGTAAAACAAGCATTTTGCCTACGGAAACACAATGGCTGGAATATTACCGTGACGTTGCTTTTAATTCTCAAAATGAAGAAGCACTCAAGTTTTTTCCAGAAACTGGTAAAACTATGAAAATCAAATGCTACAGTCCTTTTTACGGATACTGCATGGTAATAATAACAAATGCCGACAGTGTACCTGTAATCGGTAATCACGCTGTTACCGGTTATACAGACTCAGCAAAGCTTTCACAGGGACAGTTACTTTTTTCATACTATGAAAAAATACTCTATATTCTGACATCTCTTTATGAGCAAGTCGTATTTGTCAATCTAAACGAAAATCATTATTCGATTATTACAGATTGTTTTTCATATTCACAAAATGCAGTAGATACATCCGGGACATTCGACGATCTTTTCTTAAAATATCGTACTATCGTCCATCCGGATTTCCGTAAGGATTTCTCCGAAGTATTTGTTCGTCTGCCTCTTTTAGCTTATTTTCAATCCGGAGCAAAAGAAATTTTACGCCAATATCAAGAAAGAAGCAGTGACGCAAGTTATCACTGGGTTTCATGTCATGTTTTACGCCTTGTCAATCCTTACAATACAGACACAATCGCCGTAGTATTGAAAAAAACTTATGACAAGGAACAACGAATTATAGAAGACAATTATAAAAAAGAGCAAATCATCAAGACTATGGAAAATAACTTTGCCGCTCTTTATTATATGGACTTTAAACAACGCAAAATCACGGCTATAAAAGAAATTAACAATGAAAAAAGATTTTTTGCTCGTATCTTAAAAAAGAAATTTTTTGCCGGTCTGGCTTTGTATATACAAAAAACAGTTCATCCCGCCGACAGTGATTGCGTATTGAAAAAGCTTGATTTTATACCGATAAACGAAGCTTTGAGAAAAGAAAAAATTGTCACGCTCAATTTCAGAATGAAGCTGTCTGATGAAAAATACGAAAATGTAGAACTTTCCATGCACGCCGCCAAAATCAACGCAAACAACCGACGAGTCGATGAGGTGGTCGTTACGATACGTTTAATAAACACGAGGTAAAAAATAATGTCGCTAAACTGTGAAGAAATAAATCAAATAATAGAAAAAATCCCTGCCGCAATGATGATTCGCAAAGTTACCGAAGAAGAATACGGCTGTTTTTATTTATATTGCATGGCTCCCGACGAAAGCTCCGTAATTTTGCAAATCAATTTGCACGACGGTGAAAGCGGGCTTTTTGTGGTTCCGAATAAAATCTCAGCAGAACAAAAACAACGCCGTTTTTCTTCCCTTCTGTCAAATAGGCTGTCCGGCGGCAGAATAGAAAGTATCACACAACCGAATGACAACAGAATTGTTTTGTTTTCTATAAAAACTATCAGTCAGCAATTTTATCTGATTGCCAGACTTTGGGGAACGGCTTCGAATCTGATTTTGACAGATACAAACTTTGTCATAGAAGATTTGGCAAGACGATATCCGAAACGTGAGGAATGGGTGGGAGACAAATTTAT
>JAXJQT010000413.1:0-3135 GCA_036311025.1 Spirochaetota bacterium | reverse complement strand
TTACAAAACTGATTATCATTGTCATGGGAATAGAAATGATGATAATCAAAGTGTTTCGCCATTCACCTAAGAAAAGTAATATTGTAAATACGGCAAGTAATGCTCCCAGTAAAGCTGATTGCACTACATTCATAATTGCATTGTCTATGAATTCTGATGGGTCAATCAACGGATAGAAACTTATATGTTCCGGTAAATCTTTTTTTGCCTCTTCGAGAATAGCTTTGATGTCGTCTGCCATTTGCTTGATGTTGCCGTCTTCTTTAGGTTCCGCATAGATGATTACACCTTTTTCACCGTTTATTGTGTAAATACTCGACGGTAAGCCATAGAATACGGAAACATCGGCAACGTCTTTAAGTAGGACTTTTTTATTACCTATGACTTTGATAATGATATTTTCAATGTCGAAAACAGTGTTTATTCCGTTTTTGATACGCAGATTGTAGACACGATTGTTTTCTCGAAATGTTCCGATGGAAATATTTTTGTATCCAGACCGAATTGCCGAAGCGATGGACTCCGGAGTAAGTCCGTATGTAAGCATGTCATTTACACGTAAATAAAGCTCGGCTTGAAGTACTTCTACATTTTCTACGGTTACCTCTTCGGCATCTTTTACTTCAGAAAAACGTCCGCGTAAAACAGGTTCTACAAGTTCATAAAGTTGCTTTTGTTCCATTACCGATGAATAAACGGCAACGGTCATATATGAACCGCTGCTTCTGTATGAATAAACAGAGTAATTCTCACATTCTTCGGGAAGACTTGATATTAAACTGTTCATTTCACTTTCTACGTCACTTTTGGCAGTTTTAAAATCTGTATTCCATTCAAATTCCAAACGATATTGAGTTCGACCTGCTGAATAAGTTGCTTCCATATTATCAAGATTTTCAAGTGCATTCAGTCGTTCTTCAATCTTGTCACTGAATTCAAAGTGAAAATCTTCTGCTGTGTAGCTTGCATGGGGAATACGTACCATGATTGTTGGTTTACGCATTACCGGATACATATTTACCGGTAATTTGGAATACAGATATATTCCGGCAAACATTAATGGGATTATAATCAATAAAAGAACTCTTCGCCTTTGAAGTAAAAGTTGCAACATATCGGTTTCTCGCAGTGTTTTTTTATTTAAACTATCGACAATAGTACAAAATGCTTAATACGATTTACTTTTTTGTTCGTGAAATGCACTTTGCGGAGGGAAAATAATGCGTAAAATGCAAGGTGAAAAATAAATTATAAATAATAAGAAATATCAGAGTATTTTATCTGTAGTTTTGATGAAAATAATTGACAATTAAAGTTCATTCTCTTAAAAACGTAGAATAGCAAATAGAATAAATTGGTTATCGATAGATTTTTTAATTTGCGTATTTTTTTTCACATTATACGAGGAGAAATGTAGATGGATAAAAAGTTTTTACCTGAAACAGGTGTTGCCGGAAAATTTATTTCTACAAGTAAAGATGAAAACGGAGTTATCAACGGAATAAATTTTCATAATCATGAGAAGTTTAATTTTGCTTATGATATTGTTGATGTTTTGGGTAAAGAACAGCCGGACAAATTGGCGATGCTTCATATCTCTAATGAAAAAGAAGAACGGCGATTTACATTTAAAGATATAATGGAAGGTTCATCGAGAACCGCTAATATGTTTGTCAAAATGGGAATAAAAAAAGGCGACCGAGTAATGTTGGTATTGAAACGTCATTACCAATTTTGGTATTCGATTATAGCATTGCACAAAATCGGTGCGATTGTGATTCCCGCTACACATCAGCTTGTTCAGCATGACTTTGAGTATCGATTTAAAAAAGCTAACATTACGGCGATAGTCGCTACTTCAGATAAAAACATTCCTGGAATTGTAGATGCAGCAGATAAAGGTGTATTGAAAGTAAAAATTACAACCGGTACGGAAAAAAGAGACGGTTGGTATAACTTTAATGAAGAAATGGAAAAATATTCGCCGGAATTTCAGAAACCGGAGGATTATCCGTGCGGTAAAGATCCGATGTTGATGTTTTTTACATCGGGAACTACGACTTATCCTAAAATTACCACTCACAATTATTTGTATCCTTTGGGACATTTTATTACTGCCAGATATTGGAACAGAGTAAATCCTAACGGGATACATTTGACTATTTCAGATACAGGTTGGGGGAAAGCTTTGTGGGGAAAGCTTTACGGACAGTGGTTTTGTGAAGCAGCTGTTTTTACATTTGATTTGGATAATTTTACCGCTCGAGAAATTTTACAGTTAATAGAAAAATATCGTATTACTACATTCTGTGCACCTCCTACGGTGTATCGTCTTATGGTTCGATTGAATTTTCAAAAATACGATTTGTCATCTCTTGAATACGTGACAACAGCCGGTGAAGCTATGAATCCGGAAGTATCCAAGAAATTCACCGAAGCTACAGGTTTACAGATAATGGAAGGTTTCGGTCAAACTGAAACAACTTTGACCGTTGCCAACCTTGAAGGCATGACTCAAAAACCGGGCTCAATGGGGAAACCGAGTCCGCTTTATAATGTACAGATACAAACTCATGACGGCAAACAAGTACAACCGGGTGAAGTCGGTGAGATTGTAATCGATACATCTACTATTCCTAACGGACTTTTTTGCGGGTATTACAACGACGAAGAACGAACAAATATGGTTTGGCATGATGGTTTTTATCATACAGGTGATACGGCTTATGTGGATGAGGACGGATACTATTGGTATGTAGGGCGTGTAGATGATATGATAAAATCCTCAGGATACAGAGTAAGTCCGTTGGAAATCGAAGACGAGATTATGAAATTGCCGTATGTAGTAGAATGTGCGGTAACGTCGGTGCCGAATCCGCTGAGAGGACAGGAAATCAAAGCAACGGTTGTTTTGGCAGAGGATAAGCAGCCGTCAGATGAATGTAAGGAAGAAATGTTTAGCTTTTTTAAGAAAAACATTGCCGATTATAAACTTCCTAAGATTATAGATTTCGTGAAGGAATTACCTAAAACGATTTCCGGGAAAATCAGACGTGCAGCAATAAAAGAAGCTGACTGGAAAGACAAAGAGCAAAAATAATTTACATACGGGGGGAGGGCTGTCCAAAAAGTACG
>JAXJQT010000412.1:0-1140 GCA_036311025.1 Spirochaetota bacterium | reverse complement strand
ATGTTGGAACAGGCAACACCGATAGCCTCAGCCGAACGCTCTACTGCTTTGATTGTAAGTTTGTCTTTTGATTTTATTGCTTTGTGCAAAGCAGACGCACCTACGCTTTTTCGCCAATCCGGTGAGATTTCATCGAGCTTGGTTGTTTTGCCTTTTTCTTCTATTTTGCGTTCAATGTGTTTTATAATTCCGACTTTGCCGGCGATAGCTTCCAAGCAACCTTGATTTCCGCAGTTACACATTGTTCCGCCTTGTTTTACTATCATGTGACCGATTTCGCCGGCAGTAAAACTGGCACCACGCACTAATTTTCCGTCGTGAATATATCCGCCGCCGACTCCGGTTCCCACAAAGATTCCGTAGACATTTTTGTATTTTTGAGCTTTCCCGAAAGTGTACTCTCCGAATGTTCCCAAGTTTACGTCATTGTCGACAAATACCGGTTTATTTAGTTTATTATTCATTATTTCGCCGATTTTGATGTTTTTCCAGCCTAGATTCGGGGCATTTAAAAGAATCTGCTTTTCTGTATTTACGGCAGACGGAACTGCCATCCCCACGGCGAAAATATCGTCTTCTGTCAGATTTGCTCTTGAAACAGCAGCTTTATAACATTCACATACTATATCCAAAACCGGCTCTATTTTTTTGTCCGTACCGATTTTAATTTTTTCTCTTGAAAGAATATTTCCTTTTTCGTCAATTATCACACAATATGTTTTTGTCCCACCAAGATCTATTCCGGCGTAATAATTCATAATGGCTCCTTTGTTTTTATTTTATAAACAGTTTAAATAAATTATAAACCTTTCTTTTTATTTTCAATAAGTGTACGTATCACATCCGGGTGCATCATTTCACCGCGTATTTCATCCAGCATTTGAGTTTTGATTGCCAGTTTTGTAAGTACGGTCCAAGCAATTTCCGGTTCTTTTTTTATGATTTCTTGAAAAGTTATTTTATTTAACTCTTCAACTTCGACCTCATCGTCTATAGCAAGAATTGTAGCAGAACGTTCCAATCCCAAAATCATAGATAATTCTCCGAAAATGTCACCGGGATAGATTTTTCCGCAGTCTAAAATGGAATTATTTGCCGTTCTGGTAATGGAACAACGTCCTTTTCGTAAAATGTATAGAT
>JAXJQT010000411.1:0-3308 GCA_036311025.1 Spirochaetota bacterium | reverse complement strand
GATTAGGAATAATAAAAGAAGTTCGTGAGTTTTTCAGCAACGAAAAGAAAGTACAGTCTCTTTGCTTTTTTCCGGAAGGAACACGAAGTATAAACGGCGAGTTGCAATCACCGAATATGGCTTTAATCAAACTGGCATATAAAATGAATGTTCCGGTAGTTCCCGCTGCTATAAACGGAACTATAAATGTTTTGCCTAAAGGAAAAATGTTTATCAGAGGATTCAAAAAAGTCACTTTGGAATACACAGAGCCTATTTTACCGAGCGACTATCCGGACAGCAACTCATTCAGTGATGCTTGCTGGCAACGAGTAGAAAACACATACAACAAACTGATTTCTGAGAAATAAGTTTTGTATAAAAATAAAAAACACCTTGTAATCATATAAATGTTACAAGGTGTTTTTCTTTTATTAAATGCAAAGAAAACGCCGAGAATTAAGAAATAAATTCCTTTACTGCAGACAAAAGTTCGTCTATTTGAAATGGTTTACAAACTATTTTTTTAATTCCCTCTTCCATCATCAATAAAAATTGAGTCTTATCTGCCCCCGGATGAGCTGTCAAAACTATTGCCGGCGGAACTAAATCCAATTTATTTTCTTGAGCAAAAGCGACACGAATCGATGTATAAATTTCTTGCCCGTTAGCCTTAGGCATCATCATATCTGTAATAATCAAATCAACTTTCTCTTTTTTCAGAATATCCATGACCTCTTCCCCGTCATCAGAAAGAATCACTTTATATCCTTCGTCTGTCAAAATATCATTTAATAATGTTCGAATGCTCTCTTCATCATCAAGGACTAAAATCGTCTTCATACAAACACTCCCATTGTTGTAATCTAAATAATAATCTCAAAAAATAATCCCATTTTGATATAAGATTAAAATCATGAAATCAAATTTTGGCAGAGTATAAAAAAAATGCTTTTTTTATTCAAGAAATATCCAAGAAAAATGATAAAAAGGTTTGTTTATTTTGCAAAATCTGTTATAAGAATAAAAAACTTATAATTGGAGCTAAAAATGGCGAAAAACCAACTTGATAAGGAATTAGTAAAAAAAATAAAAGATTCGTTCTTGAACCACAGAAAATATTCTTTGGGAAAAGATGAATTCAATGCTACTCAGCACGACAACTTTTATGCTCTTTCATTGGTTATAAGAGATATGATGACTGAGAAATGGATTAAAACTCAGCAGACATATTACAAAAACAATGTAAAGCGAACATACTACTTATCTTTGGAATTTTTAATGGGTAGAACTTTGGGAAACAGCGTTGTAAATCTTGAAGTTCTTGATGAAGTAGAAGAAGCTATGAAAGAATTAGGACTTAGCTTCTCTGAATTAAGAGATGAAGAAAGAGATGCTGGTCTCGGAAACGGTGGTCTTGGTAGACTTGCTGCATGTTTCTTAGATTCCATGGCAACACTTCAGCTTCCATGTTACGGATACGGAATCCGTTATGACTACGGTTTGTTCAATCAAGAGATTGCAGACGGTATGCAGGTAGAACACCCAGACAACTGGTTAATTGACGGAAACCCTTGGGAAAGAATTACTCCAGAAAACAAATTCATCGTAAAATTCTACGGTCATGTAAATACTTACAAAGATGCTCAAGGTTACACTCGTTATTCATGGGAAAACACTGATGATGTATGTGCTATGCCTTGTGATACTCCGGTACCTGGATACGGTAACAATACAGTAAATACATTGAGACTTTGGACTGCTAAAGCTACAGAAGAATTAAATCTTCATGAATTCAACAGAGGAAACTATGTTGAAGCCGTAGCAGAAAAAAACAGATGGGAAAATATCTCTAAAGTTCTTTATCCAAATGATGTTACTGAATCAGGAAAAATCTTGAGATTACAACAGCAATTCTTCTTTGTAAGTGCTTCTTTGCAAGATATTATCAGAAGATTTGCAAAATATAACAAAGACAAAAACGGTAATATCAAATTTGCTGACTTCCCTAAAAAAGTTGCAATTCAGTTAAATGATACTCACCCTGCTGTAGCTATTCCTGAATTGATGCGCCTTTTAGTTGATGAACACTTTGTTCCTTGGAAAGATGCTTGGGAAATTACACAAAAAACTTTCGGATATACAAACCATACATTATTACCGGAAGCATTGGAGAAATGGCCTGTTAGTATGTTTGAACGTTTACTTCCACGCCACATGCAGATTATTTATCAAATTAACTTTGAATTCTTGTCTCATGTTTCTATGTTGTACCCTGGAGATGTTGCACGTCTTAGAAGAATGTCTATCATCGATGAATCAGGTGAACGTTATGTAAGAATGGCATTCCTTGCTATTATCGGAAGCCACTCTGTAAACGGTGTAGCTGCATTGCATTCAGAACTTTTAAAATCAACAGTTTTAAAAGATTTCTATGATGTTTATCCAAAAATCTTTAATAACAAAACAAACGGTGTTACTCAAAGAAGATGGGTACTAAAAGCAAATCCTACACTTTCTGAATTAATTACAAGCAAAATCGGAAAATCTTGGATTACAAACCTTTACCAATTAAAAGATTTGGAAAAATTTGTTGATGATAAAGATTTCATCAAAGAATGGCAGAAAATTAAAGCAGAGAACAAAAAAGTTCTTGCTAAAATCATCAAGAAAGATACAGGCGTAGATGTAGATCCAAATTCTATGTTTGACGTACAGGTTAAACGTCTTCATGAATACAAAAGACAGTTGTTGAATGTTCTTCAAATCATTCATCTTTATATTGAATTAAAGAGCAGCAACGATGCAGAAATGAAGAAAAACTTCGTTCCTAGAACATTTATTTTCGGTGCAAAAGCGGCTCCTGGATATTACATGGCTAAATTAATCATTAAATTGATAAACAATGTTGCTAATATCATCAACAACGACCCAGACATTGAAAATAAAATCAAAGTTGTATTCTTGCCAAACTACAGAGTTTCTCTTGCTGAAAAAATCTTCCCAGCTTCAGATCTTTCTGAACAGATTTCTACTGCAGGAAAAGAAGCCAGCGGTACAGGTAATATGAAGTTTGCATTAAACGGAGCTTTGACTATCGGTACTCTTGACGGTGCAAATGTTGAAATCAGAAACGAAGTTGGTAAAGAAAACATCTTTATCTTCGGTTTGACTGTAGAACAAGTTGAAGAACTTAAAGCTAAAGGATATTCACCGGTTGAATACTACAATTCAAATCCTAGACTTAAAAAAGTTATCGATTTGATTTCTTGCGGATTCTTCTCACCAGAAAATCCTGGAATGTTCCAACCAATAATTGACAGTTTAAT
>JAXJQT010000410.1:0-3349 GCA_036311025.1 Spirochaetota bacterium | reverse complement strand
TTATTATGTTTATTATAAGTAGTAGTTATATGATGCGGTATTCATAACCGTTTACGGAGAACTGACTCAAATGATTGAAGATTTGAACCTTTTGCGTATTTTTTATCAAGTTGCCAAAACCGGGCAGATTTCTAAAGCAGCAGATATTTTGCATGTTTCACAGCCGGCTATATCTCAACATATAAAAACATTGGAGGAACAGGCGGGATTTAAACTTTTTTCACGGTCAAAAAAAGGTGTAAAACTCACAAGCGAAGCACAGGAAATATTTGCATATTGCAAGTCTATTTTTACGCAGGTGGAATCAATAAATCATATTTTGCAAAATATAACGTCGCTGGATACGGGTACATTGCGAATCGGTGCATCTGATACGATTTGTAAGTATTATTTGATTGATAAGTTGAAAAATTTTGAGCAGCTTTATCCTAATATTCGCTATCGTGTGACAAATTGTACGACAAATGAGTCTCTTACTTTATTAAAAAACAATGATGTGGATATTGCGTTTGTTCATTCACCGATTTCGGATAACAATTTTACTTTTCAACATTGTCAAACATTAGAAGATTTCTTTGTTTGCAGCTATGATTTTGATTGTTCCAAAATTCAAACATTACAGGATTTGACAAAATATCGTACGCTTTTATTAGAAAGAGAGAGTCACTCGCGAAAATTTTTGGAAGCAAATCTTTTAAAATACAATGTTGAACTTCGCCCGAAATTCGAGCTTGCTTCGCTTGATTTACTGATAGAATTTGCCAAAAAGAATATGGGAATTATCTGTGTTTCTAAACAATACATAAAGAAAGAACTGGAAAATAAAGAGCTGAAAATAATTAATTTAAAAGAAAAATTAGCTCCTCGTGCTATCAGTTTAGCCTATGATAAAAACTCGATTTCCAAAGCTGCAGAAAGATTTATGGAATGCTTGTAGACTTATAAAAATAAAAAAGCCTTGCAACCGGCGAAAATTGCAAGGCAAAACTAAGAGGAAAAATTAGTTTTTTTTGAGTCTTAAAAGTATTGTTGCTTCTACAAGATTTTTAAGGCTTGCAGTTGTTTCCGATATACCTCGTGTTTTCAATCCGCAATCGGGATTTATCCAAAGTTTTTCCGGACTGATTTTGGTCAGTATTTTGTCCAAGTTTGACTTTATTTCTTGTACGGACGGTACTCTCGGAGAATGAATGTCATAAACACCGGGACCGACTTCTGTTTTAAAATTATTTGCTTTCAAGAAATCAAGTATCGTAAAATCTGAACGAGATGCCTCGAATGTTATCACATCTGCATCCATATTATCAATAGTTTTTATAATATCACAAAATTCACTGTAACACATATGTGTATGAATTTGAGTTTCCGGTTTTACTCCGCTGTGTATCAGGCGAAATACCGGAATTGCCCAATCTAAATATTCCGTGTACCAATCGCTTTTACGCAAAGGAAGTTTTTCTCTCAAAGCGGCTTCATCTATTTGAATTACACGAAGTCCGGCTTTTTCCAAGTCCGATACTTCATCACGCATTGCTAAAGCAATTTGCAAAGCACATTCTTTGGGTAAAATATCTTCACGCGGAAATGACCAATTCAAAATCGTTACAGCCCCGGTAAGCATTGCTTTTACAGGCTTTTTGGTAAGACTTTGTGCATATACAGACCACGTTGTCGTCATAGGTTTATTGCGAGATACATCGCCCCAAATTATCGGCGGTTTTACACATCGAGTTCCGTAGGATTGAACCCAAGCTTTTTCGGTAAAAATAAAACCGTTAAGTTGTTCTCCAAAATATTCAACCATATCGTTTCGCTCAAATTCACCGTGAACAAGTACATCAAGTCCGATTTCTTCTTGCAATTTAATGCATTCGGCTATTTTCTTGCGATTAAAATTGTCATATTCATCTTGAGTGATAGTTTTATCTTTAAAAGATTTACGATTTGCTTTTACATCAGGTGTCTGCGGGAAAGAACCGATTGTTGTTGTCGGAAAAAGAGGTAGGTTAAACTTCTTTTTCTGAATCGCTTCTCGTGTAAAAAAATCCGGCTGTCTGATAAAGTCTGTCTTTTTAATATTTGCGACACGGTTAATAACTTGTGCATTATAGCAGTCGGGACGATTTTGAAAAAGTGCAGCGTTTGCCTTAAAAATATCACTGTCTTTACAGTCATGCTCTGATTCTGCAAGTTCTTTTAACTGTGCAAGTTCGTGCAATTTTTCTTCGGCAAATGCGAAATATGCAATGTATTTTTCTGGAAGTTTTGTCTCGTTTTTTGTTGTGTACGGAACATGAAGCAAAGAGCACGATGGCCCGATTACCGTGTCTATTTTTAAAGCTTTAAGCTGCACTATCGTATCAAGAGTTGTTTGATAATTATTTCGCCAAATATTTTTACCGTTTACTACACCGGCAAATAATTTTTTTTCATTTGGGAAGCCGTTTTCTTTAATAAGCTCAAGTGTCTTTTTCCCTTCGACAAAATCAAGTCCGATTCCGTCAAAATCAAGTTCGATTACATTTTTATAGCAATCACGAATATCTCCGAAATATGTTTGCAACAGAACGTTGACATTCTTCTTTGTCTTTAGAATTTCTTTATATAATGTTTTAAAAAACTGTTTATCGTCTTCGGTTAGGTCGTATACAAGATATGGTTCGTCAAATTGTATCCACGAAACGCCGTTTTTTTCAGATTTATCAAGTAAATGCGAGTAAGCTGAAATTATCGAATCGGCAAAATCTTTTATACATTTTGTCCCGGTAAAACGAGCAAGTTTAAGTAATGTAAATGCTCCGATTACAACCGGTTTTGTTTGAATCCCGATAGATTTTGCCTCTATGAAGTCATCAAAAAGTTTTGTTCCGGTCAATTTTATGTCTGTATTATCTTCAATTTCCGGAACCAAATAGTGATAATTTGTATTAAACCATTTTTTCATTGCCAAAGCTTTTACATCTCCGGCACCGCCTTGGTAGCCACGGGCCATTGCAAAATATGTGTCTATTTCCGAAAGTTGCAATTTCCGATAACGAGCGGGAATGATGTTAAACAATATGGCTGTATCTAGAAGATTGTCGTAAAATGAAAAATCATTTGACGGAATGAAATCTATGCCTGAATCTTTTTGGATTTGCCATTGATTTTTTCTGATTTCTTTCGCTGTTTCTTCCAATTGATTGATGTTTATTTCATTTCTGAAATATTTTTCTGTAGCAAATTTTAACTCTCGTAATGCTCCGATTCTGGGGTAACCGACAATTGATGTAAACATAAAGCATGAATCCTTAAAATATGTATTTTGCTTAAGAGTATTTACAACAAAAAAAGTAGGGAATGTTAATAC
>JAXJQT010000409.1:0-2564 GCA_036311025.1 Spirochaetota bacterium | reverse complement strand
GATTTTGAATCTTCAAAAGTTTGCAGGTAAATTTGATACTCGTTCGGAATTACAAAAAAATGCCGTTGTCAATATGGAAAAAATACTTGCAACTAAGATGGATGAGATTGATAAGATTTTTGATAATCAAGGAACTTCATTTATCCTTACAGAAGATCATGTAATGGTAAAAGGAAATAAAGTTACCGAAATGAGAAACGGTAAGATGGTGATTACCGGAAATAATAGATTTGTCGACAGTGTATCTCAAACATTGGGTACAGAAATGACGGTTTTCCAATTCTTTGATGACAAGTTAATGCGTGTAGCTACTACGATAAAGAATTTTGACGGAAGTCGTGCTGTAGGTACATCTATTGACCGAGATGATGAAATCTATAAGAAGATTATTGCAGGAGAAAAATATTTCGGACGTTCTTTTGTTGTAAATCAATGGTATGTTGCTATTTATTCTCCGATTTTCGATTCTATGGGGACGCCGTTGGGAGCATTCTATCTGGGATTGCCGGATGAAAATTAATAGTGAAAAAAGAAAAGATTCGATAAAACAAAAGGAAATCCTGTTTTCAGGATTTCTTTTTTATATCGGAATAGCATTTTTATTGTCATTTTCTTGTCTTATGTTTTCATGCTGTTCGTCCGGTGAGCAGGTTGGGGGAAGTTATCGCGGAATTGCCAGAAAAATAGACAAGATGTTCACGCAAATCCGCAAAATTGATAATTTCAGCGGTTGTGTTCAGGTAAGACATAATAATCTGATTATTTTTAATAAAAGTTACGGATATTCAAACAGAGAGTTTGGCATTCCTAATATCCCGGAAACTCGTTTTATGGTCGGTTCTATTACCAAACAGATGACGGCAGCAGCTATTTTGTTGCTTGAAGAGCGTGGTAAATTGTCACTTGATGACAAAATGAATAGATATTTTCCTTATTTATCGGGTGCATCCAGCGTTTCCGTACGTGAACTTTTATCCCATTGCGGCGGAATTCCGCGTGAATACATAGAGAGCAATCTTATTTCGGAAATCCCTAAAATGTCGGTAGAACCATGGTTTGATGTCGCTCCGGAATTTCAAATAGGGATGTACAGATATTATTACAACAAAGATTCTTCTTTTATAATGAGACGAAATAAGTTTTCCAATCGGCAACTTCAAGATTTACAATATACATTTCATTGTTTGGGATTTGATAATGATTTATCGCTTTCATCTGTAAATGAAGGTGTTGAAAGATTATTGAAGCGGGAAAAAAACTTCGGCAAGGCTGCTCATAAGTTTAATTACAGTAATTACGGGTATATGATATTAGGTGCGTTGATAGAAAAATGCAGCGGAATGAAATATGAAGATTTCTTGTGTGAAAACTTTTTTAATCCGCTTGATATGAGCGAAAGCGGATTTGGATATAGTAAAAATCTCACTCCGTTGCTTTCTCAAGGGTATTATGAATATGATGATAAGAATTTTTTTAATCCGTTGGAACAGGACGGAGTAGTTAATATGCCCGACTATGTGAATACTTATAACTGGCCCGGAAGTGCCGGAATGGCATATTCGACGACGACGGATTTGATAAAATGGCAATGTGGACTGAAAAATGTTCTTTCGTCAGATTCTATTGCAAAAATGTTCAGAGGTTCCAATATTATCAGAACTGGTTCATCTTCTCGTTACGGATTGGGAACATATGTTTCCTTGGTGGAAGTCGATAAGGTAAAAAAGAAAATGTTTTGGCATGACGGTGTAATTTATAATTTTAACAGCATAATGGCATCGTTTCCGCGTGATGATTTGCAGATAGTAATATTATCGAATCAAATGAGCGGAAACGGTTTTTATAATTGGCCCAAAGAGATTGCCGAAATTGTTTTTTCTCGATATGCAGGATTTAATGAAGACGAAGAATTTTTGGATGAAATAAAATAATGAATGAATGGTTGAAAAAATATAGTCATTCTGTTATTTAATTTTTTTATAAAGAGAAATAGGAGTATAAATGAAAAATACTGATTTAACCAATTCCGATATACGTAAATTGCGACAAATGTCTCATTCCATTGGTGCTTATGTGATAATCGGAAAAAACGGTTTGACGGATGAAACATTGAAATTACTTGATAAAGAGTTGGAATATCATGAACTGGTAAAAATACGTTGCAACAAGTTTAAAGAGGAAAAAGAGGAAATTGCCGCAAAATTGCAAGCAGCAAGTAAGAGTCTGCTGGTTTCGGCAACAGGTAATGTAATTGTTCTTTACCGAAGAAGTAAGGATGAAAAACGACATATTTTATAATTTAGCAGGAGTATGATTCTTTATTTATTAAAGAAACATACTCTTTTTTTATGTAGTAGCTGTTTATGCCCGGTGCTGTATCCCGAAATGGAATTGAGGTCTGGGCAGTGCAAAAATAAATTAACATGATAAAAATGTAAAACACCGCTAAAAAGATGATGAATTGCATTATAAATAGATAAAAATCAAATCTTTTCATTAAAAAAAATAAGGTAAAAATATGAACTTAGATGCGTTTGAACATTATCCCGTTCCCAGAGCGGTTG
>JAXJQT010000408.1:0-1124 GCA_036311025.1 Spirochaetota bacterium | reverse complement strand
TTCTTTTATTGATTTTGATTTCTTTAGAAATGGACGAACTTTTTTCTCGGTTCCGTCAATATTGGAAAAGAAATATAATTTTTTGAATGAAGAACTCCCCGACTCTGTTTTGTTAATTGCAGTTACTTCGGTTTCAGATAAAAATATTAATATTCTTCCAAATGATAAATTGCAGGAAAATAAGCGTTTTTTCTTGTATCATCGAAAATTCTTTTGTGCAGTTTTGAAATCTAAAGATGAAGTTGATAATGTGATTTCATCGTTTGAAGATTTTTTTCAGGATAAAGTTCGCTTTTCTGTTTGTGTAATTGATTCTGATAAGTTACGCCAATTACCTATTGATTATATTTTTAGTATCCTTATACACAAGCTAAAATTAAAAAGACGAAAAAATGAAAACATGATAGTTGTAAGCAATGGATATATTGCACTTTAAGGTGTTGTTTTATGAATATATTAAATGAACTTTTGATTTTAAACAGAATTGTTCTTTTTGTTAAACAATTGATAGAAGAACCTATTGATATTGTTGTTTAT
This sequence comes from Spirochaetota bacterium, assembly GCA_036311025.1. Lineage (GTDB taxonomy): Bacteria > Spirochaetota > GWE2-31-10 > GWE2-31-10 > GWE2-31-10 > RGIG8597. The sequence continues at coordinate 587 of JAXJQT010000408.1, read as the reverse complement.
GCACCTTTGATAAAGGATAATATTCTTTTTGTTTCGAATAGACTTGATTCTTTATATACAGCGGTTAATTCATCATCTATACAATTTCGCAAACAGTTTCTTGCTATTGCGAAAAGACAAGTTGAGATAATAAAGTTTATTCAAAATGAAAGAGCATTATCAAAAAATTTTCAGCCCAAAATACTTAATAATATTCTAAATACGGCAATGGAATATTGTGAAAATATAGCTAATGTAAATCATAATTGTCAGCAGGTAGATTTGAATAATAATTATGTAAATGAGAGTGAATACGGTCTTCTTTTAAATCAAATGAGTGAAAAATGAAGAATTTTAAAGATATTTTTGAAAAATGGGAACAAGAAAATAATTTTAATTATGAAAAGATTTTAAAAGATAAAGATGACGATTCTGAAAAATTACAGGATTTTTGTGAATTAAAGAAAAAAACAGCTGCCAAGGAAGTTTCAATTGATTTACATGGATTGACACGTTATGACGCTATAGCAAAACTTGATTCATTATTATATAAATATAAAAATGCATCAGATACAAAAATATGCATAATTCACGGAGCAGGTATACAT
>JAXJQT010000407.1:0-2594 GCA_036311025.1 Spirochaetota bacterium | reverse complement strand
TGATTTTCCATTGTCCCGGCACCGCCATTTGCTTTGAAAACTATCGTCACATCTGAATATTCACTTCCGGGATTAGGGTCTGGCGTCTTTTCCCATTGAGCATACAGTGTCAAAGTCGCACCGGCTCCGAGTGATTCCAAAAACTCTGACGTTACGTTAATATTCTGTTTGTCCTGATAGTGTGTTCCGCTGCCGTCGGACTTTGTATTCCAACCGGTGAATGTGTAACCGTCATAGGTAAAAGTATTCGCCTGCAAGTTACCACTCTTGCCATATTTTATAATCTGCTTTTCCATTATCCCAATGCCGTCATTTGCTTTGAAAACTATCGTCACATCTGAATATTCACTTCCGGGATTAGGGTCTGTCGTCTGTACATTATCCGAGCTGACATCATTTATCACAGGAACATTCACGCCGCCGAAATCATCAAACAAATCTGAACAGGAACATAACATCAGAAGTAAAAACAACACCAATTTATTCATTTGTTCCCTCCTCTACAGTTTCTACAATGATTTCAACTCTTCTATTTCTCCAGACCTGGTACTGATTTGTGGAAACGGGAAATCGCCCGCCTTTAGCTTCTATCGTAATTTTTGAAGAATCAATTCCACGTTTTATCAATGCACGACGAATCTCTTCTATTCTTGCTTTTGACAAAGGAATCCACAAAGTTTCCTCGTCCTCCTCTCGCCTTCTGACATTATTCGCATGACCTATAATATGTACATTATGATAAGAGGATTTTTTTATAAATCGAGCAATATTGTCCAATACTTTTTTGTTTTTAATCTTTTGCTTTGGTGAAACTTCATCCAATGAAGAACGATTGGCTGAAAAAATAATTGATGAAACTTCGATCTTCTTTATATTTTTTCCCTGATACTCCACAGGAAATGATGTAAACAATATTTTTGAATCTATGCTCGTATGTCCGGTACTATCGACTACGCTGAACTTACAGTAATATTTGCTGTCAAAATCAACAAACTGCAAATTATTACCGATTGCATCCCATTTGAGCACAGGCACAATATCACCGTCTGCGAAGGTATCAAAAAAAAGTTTATTATTTGAATCGAATATTTCAAGTTTCCAACTTTTGCATTTCACATTTTTAGGAAATACGGCAGATAAATTAAAGTGAACAAAATCATCTTCATTATCAAAATAATCATCCGCTATTGTCAAAGTCGCTTCACTTTCTCTTACAGCTTTTTTCTGTCTGTAACTTTGCTTTTTTTCTTCTAAATATTTTTTTCTGTTCGGATGGATTTTCACTCCCGTGCTGACAGCCGGCGAAAAGACTACAGTGTCTTCGTCGTACCAGCCGATCACATCACCGCCGACAAACAGCGTGACATAATTTCCCGGATAAAAATCGACAAACAAACCGGCATTAAGAAACAGAACCTGATCCCACTCATTATTAAAACTTCCGAAAATTTTTGCAGCCGAACTTCTGTAATGCTCCGTATGAAAAACTCCGTAACGTACAGAAAATGACGGATGAAAGCCAAACCAATCGGGAAAAAAAGGAATTATCGCACTGTCAAATTCCTTGCTGACTATAGCTCCAAGTTGAATTGAAATAAAATTTTTCATCAATGCCTCTTCGCCTTTTCCCTCTCCCCACAAAGACGCACTAAACAAAGTACCAAACTGCCATCCGAGTACATCCACTCCGATTTCCGACATCCCGGCAAATCCGAAAGTCGTCAACGCCGAAAGTGAATCTGCTCTTATCACCGGAAAGCAGAAACTATTGCTGCTCCCCATGTAAATAGATACCGGAACTGCATTTACATGGACGACCAATATATATGCACACAAAAATATTGCTAAAATCTTTTTCATTCTTTACCACCTTTGCATGGTAAAAAATGTCAATTTAGAATATTTATTTCAATTTTTTTACATTATATCGCTATGAATTCTGCATTAAGAAACAAGATTATTTTCAAAAGACATGAGTTGAAACGGTAGATTTTACATTCTATCCAGCATATCGTGTAATTGAACAAGTTTATTTTTTAATTTGCGGACTTGGTCTAAGCTGCTCATAATTTTTGATTGCATATAAATATCAAAAATCGCACCGTCAAAAAGAAAATCTCCGAATGAAGAAAAGCCAAATTTCATTCGGTAATCAGTCGGAATGGTAAGACTGTCTAATTGATTTTGAAGAATCTGCAAATGATAAGAAATTTCGTTCATTGTATTATTGGCAGAATTTAATTTCCCGTGCTTAAATAAATCGACAATCAAACCGCCGCCGAAAATATCTAAAAATCCCCAGTTACGAGCACTTTTAAATTTTCTTTCAGCCTCATCAACTAAAGGCAATATCTGACGAATCGTATTTTTTGCACTACTTACATTTGATAAATTTGACATAAAAACTCCTACCGAAAAGATGGAAACATTATACACCAAAAGTGAGTTCTATTAATTAACAATTTAATTCGGTCAAGATTACGGTCTGTATCCAACGCTTTTTTGCCAATAATTGTGTACCTGTCGACTTTTATCCTTATTCATTACAAATGTCTCTATTAAGTTATTTTGCACTTCATGAACAGGTTATTTTG
>JAXJQT010000406.1:0-2551 GCA_036311025.1 Spirochaetota bacterium | reverse complement strand
ATCTATACGGGCAGCCGGGATATTATGGTTTTGCTGATGACGGTACCGGCTATGCAGATTTAAATATAGTAGAAGCTGCTGACAAGTTAAACGGAAGAAACATACAATTATATGAATCTTATACTAAAAGCAGCTGGTATAAAAACTCAGACGGAACAGTAACAAAACGTCCGTCTGAACTTATTGAACTTTCCTATAATTTACTATGTTTTACTCACGACTATCTATACGGGCAGCCGGGATATTATGGTTTTGCTGATGACGGTACCGGCTATGCAGATTTAAATATAGTAGAAGCTGCTGACAAGTTAAACTTAGACCAGTTATTGCAAAACTATGATAATGAAACACGAACACTTTTAAAATCATCATCCTATGATGACTATTTTAATGGGTTAAAACGTCTTACTAGCTATACTTACGGAGATCTTCACTCTAGTTGTATTGTTCCTACTTCTGAAAATATAAAAAGTAAAAAATATGAGAATATTATAGAGATTTCTGAGACTTTAAAGAAAAAACGAATAGAAAAAGGAAAAACTATACAGTCTCCAAATGAAGAAAATATACCATTAGAATTAGAAGTTCTTCCCAATAAAAAAACAGCAGTCATTCGATTTGACAGTTTTGATTTTGATGAAAGTTTATGGAAACAATATTACGAACAAGATTTTCTTACTGCAAATCCTAATCCTGATCCTACGGAAGAAGAACTTGCAGCTGGTAAAATTGCCGTTCCAAACGATACAATGGGCTTATTTTACCGGTCATTCTATACCATATTGAATGATGATGACTATGCAAACGTAGAAAATGTCATTATAGATCTTTCATGTAACAGCGGTGGTATCGTTATTGCATGTCAAAAAGCATTGGCTTATCTGCTCGGTCATGGAAATATGTTACAATACGATGTTCACACTGATACAACATATCATAAATACACAACATGTGATTTAAACCTTGACGGCGAAATTGATTCTGTAGACACTGCGTATTATCAACGTCTTGTCAACAGTACTTACATTGATGAAAACGGAAATGAACAAACAGACGGACGTTCATTAAATTTTGCAATACTCACCAGCTTCAATTCATTTTCTTGCGGCAATCTTTTCCCGGCTAGATGTTATGATGCCGGTATCCCTATTATCGGAAAACGTTCCGGCGGCGGCAGTTGTACAATTATGAAAGCTGCTACAGCTGACGGTTGGCCATATAACTATTCCGGTAGTTGGCGTTGGACATTTAGCGATGGCTCAAATGTTGAAAGCGGCGTTCCGGTCACAAAAGAACTTACTTACGACCAGTTCTATGATGATGAAGCATTGCAAAACGTTATGAATGAATTATTTGGAAAAGATTGATTTATCAGGATACAATCTGGCTTTCAATATCATTTTATTGAAAGATTTTCTGATATAAGAGACTATTAAGATTAAGGAGTAAAGAATGAACAAAAAAAAATTATTGTGTTCTGTTTTATTTTTCGTTCTCGGAATATCAGCCGGATTTGCTTCTGAGAAAGTCTTTGATGTGCCTCAAAAAGACATCCAAATCGAAAGATTCTTCTTTGCAGACGCATTGGAATCGTCAAGTGATGCAGAAATTCTTTTAATGAAAGACAACAATGAAAAAAAACAAATTGAACAAAACGGATTCTTTGATTGGATTATAAAATATGAAAAATACATATTAATAGGAGCCATAGCAAGTACAATTGTATTTACTGCATTATCTGTAACCGGAGCCGTTTGTATAGGTGTCGGTTGGACTGCACTTGATACACTACAGACTCTGTATTATACCGGCGGAGTATTATTTGGTTTCTCTTGGTTATTTTTTTTAGGTGCCGGAGCTTTTGGGGCTTTCTGGGGAATCGCTCAATATTTAAAAAAGAACGATTATCAAGCTACAGCTTTTGCTGCACCGGTTTATAATGAAATAAAACCTTGCGAATCCGGTTATTTTATAGGACTTTCGGTATCGTTTTATTAAAAAATGATTATGGATTATTATAGAAAAGAGGTTGCGTTTAAAAGCAACCTCTTTTTTTAAGGACACAAATTTATTTAGTCAACAAAGGATACTGTAATTTTGAAATCTACGGTTTCAGCTACCGATTCTTCGATTACCGTAGTCATCCCAAAGTCTTCAGCTTCAACTTCAAATGTTTTATCATCTATATTTCCTCCTTTTGTTGTCTTTCCGCGACGAGTAATAATCAATGTTTTAGAGCCATCTGTCTCCCAATTTTCACCTTTACCCGTAAAAGTATAGTTTTGCTGATATCCGTTATTAGTACTTTGTGCTGTCAATTTTTTGTCTTTCGCATCATAAAACCATATATCCGGAATAATATTTTCCTTGTTACTCTTCACTTCTACTTTTAATTTTTTACCATTCTTACTTTCCGGTAACTTAAAAATAGCCGACTGACTGAGTTGAAGTGTCTCAGAATACTCTTTTGCAACTTCTATAGACTTGCAAGCTTTGTCTATTTTAAAACTATCAAAATCTTTAACACATTCATAATAAGGTTTTATATTCT
>JAXJQT010000405.1:0-2397 GCA_036311025.1 Spirochaetota bacterium | reverse complement strand
ATTAAAGGCAAACGCTTTTGTCCTTATTGTAAAGCTGATTTTCATTATATCAAATCGCAAAACTTCAATCATTCTTTTATTTCAAACAAAGACAGAAAGTAATTTATATTCAAATATTTATCGAATTCCTATCCCCAAACAGAATTCGGGTCTGTCGTCCGACATAAAACCAAAAAAATCCCGCCAAAAGAAGCGTGTCCATAGCTAAAGAGGAGAAAAAAAACATGAACACGCCCTAAAAACAATTTTGCATATATATATATTACCAAAAGTATTGACAGTTTTTTTTTTTTTTTACACTCTTTTTGCTTTATTTCACATCTCATTTTGTGGTGAAAAGTTTGATGAAAACTACGGCAATGTATTTGGGTTAAATGAACGAGTCACATTTTTTTAAATAAAGAATTATATTATGAACAACTTTTATTTTGAACACACAATAAAATTAGAACCTAACGGAAAATCATATTTAAAATTATTAGACTTATATTTTAGACCGGATGTATTTTTTAAATATGTTGAGGAAGAACAAGCAAAATCAACAGAAATAAAAGAAGAAGACAAAGAAACAGACTTATTTAATAAGATTTTCCCCGTCAATCCTGAATATCTGAGCAATCATAAATCAATAGAAAAAACGAGAGACTTTCTTGCATGGAACGGATGGGTATTTAGAGGACATCAAGATTCAGCGTGGACATTGCAAACAACATTTGAAAGACTATGTTTTAATAAACCTATCGGAAAAGATGAATTTGAATTAGAGAATGCTTTAATCAGAGATTTTCGCAGAAGAATACAAAAATATGATCCAAATCTTGCAAGTATCGATAAAGATGACATTTATATGCTTCTTGCCAATATGCAACATTACGGATGTGCAACAAGATTCTTAGATGTAACATTTTCTTTTTTTGTAGCTTTATTCTTTGCATGTGGCAATCTAAATTTTGATAGCGACACAGAAACAAAAAAACACAGTTTTTCAATCTATTGCATAAACAGAATGTGGTTGGAAAAAACATATATAGCTAAATTACCTTGCAAGATAAAAAAATTATATGAACATGACCAATTCGGGAAATCAACAGAAACACAACAAGCTGTATGGAATTATGTAAGTCAACATACGCAAGGCTTGCCAAAAAAAGAAAAGAAAAAACTGTTTAATTCTGTAATAAATATGACTCCGTTTTATATGAATATTCGTTTAGACAGGCAAAAAGGCTCCTTTCTGATGCCTACAAATCCTTATGTTTCTTTTGAAGATAATCTTAAATCTCTTGTACGCAGTTCGCCTGACGGAAAATATCGAATACTGAAAATAAATGTGGAATATGACAACAAAACCCTATTGTATTGTCAAAAGTTCTTGGATGAAATGAATATAAATCACGGAGTACTTTTTGATGATGTTGAAAATATATGTAAGCAAATAAACTTTAAAACACGTTTACCAAACGATGCGTTGATTGTACCGAGAGAGGAACTCAAATAAACGCAAAGGTAAAAGTCATTTAACAGGAATCCTTGCTCGTATGAGCCGGAAATAAATTTAAAATTTGTCTGCAATGACATTAATCTACGAAAGGAAGGTTTTATTATGAAAAGATTAGTTGCTGTTTTATTGGTGTTGGTAGGAACTGCTGCCATGAGTTTTGCTGGTGAGTGTTCCATACACGGAATTAGTTACAATGTCAAAGATTGTCCACGCTGTTACGGAGAAAATCAAGCATTCGAAGGCAAGAAAAATGATTGTAAAACACAATACCCTTATAACCTTACTAATAGAAACAATTGTCACAGAGGTTATTATGAAGCTCAGAATCTTATGAAAGGGGAATAAACCATCTTAAATTCTCTAGTCTAAGAAAGGGATTTTTATGAAAAAAATCACAACAATTTTGTTAATGTGCGGATTGGTAGCGACCACCGCATTTGCAAGAGAGAAAACTTGTAATAGGTGCGGTGTCGCATATAACAAGCCATCTTGTCCGTATTGTTTAGGCTCCGGTGATGAAACTTGCAAGGAAAAAAAAGACAATAAAAGTGGCGACACAAACTTATCAAAACTAAAAAAAGCATTTTTTTCATTTTAACTATAATTGCAATAAGTCAGTGTCAAAGCTCAAAGGAGACAAGTTTGAAATAATCATTTCGAGCTTGTCTCCTTTTTTGTAATTTTCTAAAATCTAAAGTTTCTCTATTTCCTCAACCGACAGACCGGTAAAACGAGCAATCATGGAAATCGGCATATTTTCTAACTTCATACTTTTCGCAGTTTCAAGTTTGGCTTGATATGCACCTTTAGAAATACCGCGTTCTTCACCTACTTTCTCGCCGGCGGTAAAGCCGGAATCATAAGTATCTTTCTTTAACATTTCCAGTGTCATATAT
>JAXJQT010000404.1:0-11135 GCA_036311025.1 Spirochaetota bacterium | reverse complement strand
CACTTACAGTATCAATTCTCTGATAAAGATTATCTTTCAAATCCTGTGACATCTCATTTAATTTAGATACGGTTTCTTTTACGTCATTCTCAACAGAAAACATTGCTTCTTTTAATTCTGAAACCTTATTTTCCATCTCCGAAAGTTCTTTCCATTTTAACTCTACTTTTTCCCCGATACGTAATCCAAGCTTCTTTAATTCACTCATTATTACGAAATCAAACTTCTCATATTTATTCTTTAGCGAAGAAAAAATCGTTGTCTGCATAGATTCAATATCAGATTCAATTTCATGCAAACCATCATAAAACTTATCAATTTTATTTTTTATAGATTCTTCCAGACATAATTCAAAAGAATCTGATTTCTGCTGGACTTTTGAATCTAAATCAGATAACTCCAACATACTTTTACTAACTCGAATTTCAACGGTTCTCAATTCCTGAAGAATTTTCTCTACATCTATTTTTCCATTTTCATAATGTTTATTTATAGATTCAACAATATTGTTTTCATAATGCTGCAACTTTACTTTGGTATCATTCCATGATGAATCAAAACACACATTAATATCTTGAATTTTCTTTGTACCTTCATCACGAATTATATTCACAATTCGACTTTCGTTTTCTCTAAAAGCCTTCTCAAATGATGTCAATCTATTTTGATGTTCCTCATATAAGTGATTAAGATCCTGTGAAACTTTAGTCGAAAAATCATTTATCTTTGCATCAAAAGAACTGTGTATCTCTTCTTTTTTTTCATTAATATTTAATAATGATTCAGATAATCGTTTTCTTTCTTCGTTTAATCTGACATCTATCTCTGAATAGAAATCTTCAAGAGCTTTTCTATGAGTGTTAAGTTCAGAAAAAGCATTTTGAATTTCTGCTTCAAAATTTGAAAGAACTCTTGCTTCAATGTCACTTAAAGCACGCTCATTTTTTCTGCTAAAAGAGTTTTCTAAATCATCAACTCTGTCATTAAAGCTTTTTAAATTAGTTTTAAATATGTCGATTTTTTCCTGAAAACCTTCCAATTCAACTGACACACTTTGTAAATATTCTTCTTTTGCTGATATATTTTCCAAAGCCTTATTAAGGTTTTCTATACGGCTTTCCATCGATTTTAAACGAGGGGAATATTCGCTTATTTCATTTTTTGCATATTCAAGGGATTTAAGTTCATTTTCAAACTTTTTCAATTCTCGAATCAATCCTTCACCTTTAGCAAACTTCAATTCAAGGTCTACAGATTGTTCGTCCATTTTTTCACTTTTATCTTTATATTTTGCTTCTAAAACATCGAGACAATTTTGAGAGAATCCTTTTATTTTATCGCATATTTTACCATAAGTAGAACTTTTTTTGTCATAATACCTTATCACTAACACAATTATAAGTGTTAAAATAACTGATAATAAGACCGGAAACAAGATACTTAGCCCCATTCCTCCCCCAAAAAACCGACGAAAATTCAGTTTGCTAGATTAAATTATTTCATCCGCAAAGTCAAACTTATTTAAGAAAATCGATTTTGAAAATATAAAGAAAAAATCAAATATGCCGAAATATTACTCCATTGTTTCCGGGGCAACTTCAAATTCTATAGATATTGTAGAACTTTTTGATGATTCAGAACACACAGTAAAGCTCGTCTTTGTCGTACTGTCAAATCCTTTCGCAACTGCATAAAAATAACATTTATATCGATTAGTTGTTCCTGAGACCGGATTTACTTTCATTTTTTTATAAAATCTCTCATCTCTGAACCCTTTAAATTCTTTTCCGTTTTTTTCATATTCTTCATAATTAAAATCATCAGGATAATGCTCTATATTAGGAAATAAATTAAAAAAACTAATATATTCACTCTGCTGCAATTCTGGATCCGGATTAGAGAACACTTCCTTTTTAGAGTAAATATCTCCAAAATAAGCTCTCACATTTGATGAATTTCCATCATAAAGAACGTCTTTTATCATTTGCAATGTTACCGGCAATGTTACATATCGATACAATTCTTTTTGATATTTTTCAGTTATTTTCCCATAAAAATCTTCTCTTCCTTTATAAAAATACGACCAAGGTAAAAGCTCGTCATTAAGCCGATTGACTGTTATATCTGACAAATCAATCCAATCATCTTCACTTAAATATGGATTCGGTAAATACAGCTGAGCCTTTGCCTTTGTACTTTCGGAGTCAAAATAATAATAAATATCATATCCGATAAAACAATATCTGCCGGTATCTTCTTGTTCTTGGTTAAAACCAGTAAATTCTACATAGCCACTCTCACCACTACCTTCTTCTACATAACGAAATCCTGTAGGTGATTCAAAAAACAAAATATCTTCCAACCCACATGCTGTTAAACTTAAAACTATAAAATTGATAAAAATAATTTTCTTCATTTTAATTTGCATCTCCTAACAATTCCGACATACAAAACCATCAATAAACTTTCTATTAAAAAACACCTAAGAAAGAAAATAATAAGCATTAAGATTAATACCGCTATGAAAAAAAAGATATTTTTTTCCAAAAATTTCATAAAAAAAATCAAAATTAAGAGAATAAACAGAAATAAAAAAGAATCCAGTACTCGTCTTTCTTCTTTTAAGATTTCTCCTTTTTCATTTAATAATTTTAACTTCCAATTCCCATCATCAATCAAAATATTTTTTCCCAATCGCTTAATTTTCATCTGATTCAAATCTAATTTACCTGAATAATCTTTTTTTATTAAGATTTCTTTTTTTAGCACAGCCTTGAGGTTATCAGAAATAAAAAGATTATCAGATTTAAAAAAATCATAAACCGAAGATTTATCGTCTCCAATTTCATCTTTTAATTTTATCTTATATAATTGGGCATATTTTTTTTGTAAAAAATCAAGTACATCTTGATACTTCATGTCGTTTGATTTCACTTGCATATTATTTAGAAGAGAGATAAATTCTTCCAAATAAACTTCGAAATCCCAAAGAACCAGATTATTATCAAACATCAATGTAACGTCTTTTTTTAAAGTAACAGGCAAATTTGAATTATTTACAAAATGAATTATCTCAGCAATTACTTTTCGATTCTTTTGAGCAAAACGACCTTTCCAACGTTCTAGCTCTAATTGAAAATCATAATTAATTTTATCCATTTTCATCTTTATGGAATCAATATAATTATCATCAAACAATTTATTTTGATAATCGTAAACTAAAAAGAAATTATCCTTCAAATGAAGCGAATTATCTCTTTTATCAAGAAAAATTGTATATGATTTATAATAAATTTCAGCATATTGAACCGTATCTACAAGTTTTGAAAAAAATATATCTTCTGTCGATATCAAAGACATGAATAATGGCGATTTTTCAATTTTAAAAGAAAAAGAATTATCTTTTTTAAAATCACTCCAATCAGCAGCCTCAAGAAATTCTAAACTATTTATCTGTAATAATTTTTCTTTAATTCTACTTTCCTGTAATATTACAAATTTCTTTTCTTCATTTTCTTTTATTTTGTCATTTTTATTCTCAAAAATAGAAAATAAAGAATAATTAAAGATATAAAATAAAGGATGTAATAAAATAAACAAAAGTAAAAAAAAGAAAAAGCCCCCAACTCCAAATATGTTTACAACAAAAGGAGAATAGGGACTCTTTTTCATTTTCATATTAACACCTAAATAAATATTAGAATGAAACCTCATTTTCTAACATAACTTTCTTTAACTGAGCGATCTCTTTTTGAGGTGACAAAGAATATTCATCGATAATCTTCTGATAACATTTCAAAGCTTCCTCTTTATTACCTTTATCGCTTAGTAATTCTGCTTTTTTTACCAAAGCCAAAGGTGCATAATATTTATCATTTAATTGATTTATAATTGTATCTAAATATTTTACAGCCTCATCATCTTTATCTTGTTCTATCATAGAAAATGCAAGAAAATAATTAGCTTTCGGTGCCAAATAATCTGTTTTATTTTGACTCAAAAATTGACCAAAATAAACAACTGCATTTTCAAAATCATTTGCAAAATAACAAACATATCCTTTATAAAAAAGAGCACGTTTAGCAGAAACTGTTTTCGGATAACTTTCTATAATTCCGTCAAGTTCTTTCAATAAGTTTGCTTTTTCTTCAACTTTTGAAACATCATTTAATTCATCAAACTCTTTCAAATTTTCAAAAACTGTTTCAAATTTTTCAGAAGAAACAACATTTATCTTATCATTATGATTTCTAAAGACAAAATAAACCAAAGGTATAACTATAATTAATGCAATTAATACCCAAAATAAAATTCCACTTAATTCTTTCTTTTTTACATCTTCACTCATTTTAAAATCCTCGACTTTATATTTTACTAATATCAAGTTCTTTAATTAACCTTGCTAAATAAGTTCTCTGTAATTTCAACTTTTTAGCTGTTAAAGTTTGATTCCAATGGCATTCATCAAGAGCTCTTTCAATATATTCACGCTTAAAAGAATTAACAGCTTCTTTATAAGGCAAAAGCAAATCACTCTCTACCACAGACTCAAATCGAATATTCTCTTCTTTAATCTGTTTTTTGTCAGAAAATACAAAAGCTCGCTCTATTGTATTTTCTAACTCTCTTATATTTCCGTACCAATAATATTCTAAGAGCTTTTTTGCAGCTTTAGGAGACACCTTAGTTTTCCGTATATTTTGAAAATCAGATAGTCTTTTCAAAAAGAAATTTGCTAATAACAATATATCATTACCTCTTTTCCGCAAAGGCGGAACGGTCAAAGATACAACGTTAAAACGATAATACAAATCTTTTCTAAAACGCCCTAAAGAAATTAAATCTAATAGATTTTTATTAGTAGTACCTATAATTCTAACATTTGCTTTAATAGGTACCACAGCTCCGATAGGAGTATATTCTTTAAACTGCAAAAAACGCAAAAGCATCGACTGAGCTGCCGGTTCTAAATCTCCTATCTCATCAAGGAGTAACACTCCATTCTCTGCCAATGCTATCTTTCCTTTTGCTTCTTTTACAGCTCCAGTAAATGCCCCTACTGTATGCCCAAACAGCTCGTCTTCTGCTAATGCAGAAGACAACGCTGCACATGAAACAGGTACAAAAGGAGCATTCTTTCGATTGCTTAATTTCCAAATATAATTTGCAAGAACTTCTTTCCCAACCCCGGTTTCCCCACAAATCAGAGTTGTAACATCGGAAGCTGCAACTTTCCTTGCAGCTTCCTTTAATTCTATAATTTCCTTACATTCACCAATGAAATCAATCATTCTTCTTCTGATTGAACATATCACCTAATGTAAATTTAGAATCTGTTGCATCACTTTCAAATTCTCTAACTTTCTTTGCAGTAACAACTTTTTCCAAATCTCTTATAGACAAGAAGAAAACACGTCTTCTCATATCTATTTCTTTAATAATAGCTTTTACAGTTTCTCCAACTTTTACTCTATCATTAATAGAAGATTTTATTTCATCAGCACGTCCCATAGCAATATGAGAGAAAGGAATTATAGTAGTAAAACCAGCATAAGGTTCAACAACAACACCTTTTTCCATATTAATTTCTTTTACAGGACACTCTATAATATCCCCAACTTTTGCTGAATCCGGAATATTTTTCCAAGGATCATCTTGAAGTCTTTTCAAGCTAACTTTAATTTTTCCTGCATTTACATCCAATAAGATAACTTCAACTTCAATTTCAGAATTGATAGCAAAATATTCTTTAGGATCAATATTATTTTCAGTCCAAGAAATTTCATCCTTGTGCAATAAAGCATCAACACCTTCTTCTAATTCTATAAAAGCACCAAAATCAGTTACTGATTTTACTTTACCTTTAACTTTAGTTCCTTCAGCATATTTAGTTTCTACTGATTCCCAAGGATTTTCCAATAAATGTTTTAGACTTACATTGATTTTCTTATTTTCAGGATCAATAGCAATAATCTTTACTTCAACAACCTGACCTTTAGATAAAAGTTCTTTAGGATGTTTAACATTCTTAGTCCATGACATATCTGAAATATGAAGCAATGCCTCAACACCATCAATAATCTTAATAAAAGCACCATAAGTAGTAACAGAAGAAACACTTCCTTTTACAACATCATCTACTTTATATTTTTCAATGAATGTATCCCAAGGCATTTTTTCCAATTGTTTAAGACCTAAAGAAACCTGATTTTTTTCTTTATTTAAAGAAAGAATTTTTACTTTTACTTCATCACCTTTCTTCAATACATCTTCAACTTTTGAAACTTTATTCCAAGATATATTAGTAATATGTAATAAACCTTCAATTCCAGGTGCAACTTCAACAAATGCACCAAAATCAGTAATGTTTTTAACTACACCGTTTAAAACATCATCAACATTAACTTTATCAAAGAACTCTGATTTACTTTTTTTAACTGATTCAAAAAGAGCTCTTCTTCTGTTTGCAATAAAATCTTCTTTTATTTCTTTTGCAGAACCTTTTTTTCCTGCTCCGTCTTTCTTTTGTGCAAGCTTTTCAATATAGAAAGAAACTTTCTTTTCTTTTATTGTAGAAACATCTTCGATTCTTTTTCTATCCCAGAATGCCAAAGGAATCAAACCGTACAATGTTCCGTATTTTACAAGCACTCCATATTTTCTGACTTCAACAACTTCACCTTCAACCAATTCATTAGAATTAATCTTATCTGTAAGATTTTCTTTTTCTTTCATTTGGCGAGCTTTTGTCAAAGATACAACAGGCACACCATCGTGACTTTCCTTATAAATTAAGTAAACATCAACCTCATCTCCAATTGATGGTTTTGTTTCAAAATCAGTCAAAGGAACTTGTGCTTCAGATTTCAAATTTACATCCAGAAAAACAACCCCTTCTTTTTCATTAATATCCAAGACGATAGCTTTTACTGTTGTATTTTCATCAACGTTTGCCAATGTGTCCTTCATACTTTTTTCAAAATCCATATCATCTGTTGTCATACAAAAACTCCAAGTTTTATTTATTTCTAAAACAATATTATTTTTTTATATTGAATAATATTTTATTCACTACCTCATCCATAGACATCTCAGTCGAGTCTATATAAATAGCATCTTCTACTCTTTTCAATGCTCCGACTTCACGATGTTCATCATTATAATCTCGCTTGCTTATAGCATCTTTTATTTCTTCTAATGAAGAAGAATATTTTATTTCTGCCAAACGTCTGCGAGCTCGTTCTTCAACTGAAGCATCCAAGTAAAATTTGTATTCTGCATTAGGAAAAACCACACTTCCAATATCTCTTCCGTCCATAATAACAGACTTATCTTGAGAATAAGAATTCAAAAAAGAATTAACTTTTTCTCTGACTTCAACCTGTGCAGAAAAAGGTGAAACTACCGCAGTAACCTCGCTGCTTCTTATAAAAGGCATAAAATCTACACCATCTATAAAAACATTTCCATCAACAAGTTCTATTGAAACATTTTTCAAAGCATTTTTTATCGAGGCATAATCCTCTATTTTTATATTACTGTCAAGTATCTTTTTTGCCAGAGCACGATAAATAGCACCCGAATCTATATATTCTAAACCTAATTTCTGAGCAACAATTTTAGCTATAGAGCTTTTTCCCGCTCCGGCAGGTCCATCTACTGCAATTTGCATTTTTCAACTCCGTTATTATAAATAGCATTATAAATTTCATCATAAGTCATAGAAACATATTCACCTTGCTTAATATTTAAATCAACCAACCGCAATTTACCGATAAAAATTCTTTCCAATTTCATTATCTCACAAGCAAAATGTTTATAAACTTCGCGAATCTCTCTTTTTTTCCCTTCTTTCAATTCAATCAACATTTGTTTTTTATTTTGCTGAATCTGACACATTTTCGCTTTATAAAAAATACCGTCTACCGTTATACCGCGAGTAAACGATGCCGCTATATTTTTAGCAACTTCAAACGAAGCTGAAGATGTCACCATATAACCTTTTACAACACTTTTTGAAGGATGAATGATGTTATTAGCAAAATCACCGTCGTTCGTCAATAGAATCATACCGCACGAATTATAATCCAATCGTCCTATATGAAACAACGAAGTATCATTTTTATCATCACCTTTAAGTAAATCAAAAACAGTTTTTCGACCTCGTTCATCTTTTCTCGAACATATTACATTTTCCGGTTTATTCAGGATAATATATTTTTTATTGTATAAAAAAAGCTCTTTCCCATCAAAAATAACTTTATCCGACGGATAAACTTTATCTCCGAGTACTGCAACTTTTCCGTTAACAGTCACTCTGCCTTCAGTAATGTATTTCTCGGACTCTCTTCGTGAACAAACTCCGGCAGAAGAAAGATATTTTTGCAATCTCATCATCTTCTGTTCGTCATTCATCGTTTAAATCCTCATCTTCATCAATTTCAAATTCATCACTTTTAAGTTCATTAATAGCCGGAAGATCGCTTATACTTTTAAGATTAAAATGTTTCAAAAAATCCTGTGTCGTACCAAACATCAGCGGTTTACCGATAACTTCTTTTCTGCCGACAATTTGGATTAAATTCTTTTCAAGTAAAATTTTCACCGCATAATCCGGGGATACTCCGTAAGTTACTTCTATTTCATTCTTAGTTATAGGTTGTTTATATGCAATTATCGTTAAAACCATCATTGCCGATTTTGACAGTCTGGATTTCTCTTTTATACTGTAAATCTCTTTGAATTCAGGCAAAATACTTTTTTTTACTTGCAAAGCATATCCGCCGGCAATTTCTACAACAGTTATACCATGCTGTGAATTTTGCTCATAAGTTATAGAAAGTTCATTGATTATTTCTCGAATTTTATCTTCTTCAAGCCCAGTATATTTCACAAGTCGTTCCATCGGAACCACTTCATTCTCATGAAGAAGGACTGCTTCTATTATTGCAGAATATTTATCAACTTCCACCAAGCTCCTCCGGTTTATCTTTTTTTACTACAAAAATATCTCCAAACAATGCATTTTGTTGTATCACGGCTTCACCTTGCTTTACCAATTCCAATATTGCCAAAAAACAGCAGGCAATTTCGACATTCGACATATTTTCATTGACAAACTCGAAAAATCTGCAATCACGCCTGTCTACCAACACAGAACGAAGAAATATGATTTTTTCTTCCACCGTACATTCAAGCTTTTCTATTTCATAAGAATTCTTACGAGGCATTGCTGCTTTCTTTTTTAAGACTTCAGCAAAAGCACTCATCAAATCAAGCACGGACAATGCTTCAAGCTCTTTTTCACGTTTTTCTATAGGGAACAAACTTGTTCCGGCACCTTTACGAGGAATATACAAATTCTCATCACTGCAATCTTCCAACACCGCAGAGGCAATCTTATACTTTTGATATTCAAGCAGACGCTGTATAAGTTCATCTCTCGGGTCTTGCTCATCTTCTTCATAATCATGCTCTACTGGGATAAGTGAACGCGATTTTATATAAATTAAAGTTGCCGCCATCTCAATAAATTCTGAAATATTATCCAAATCCATATCCATCAACAACGACAAATAAGAAAGATACTGACTTGTAATTTCAGAAATAGAAATGTCATTTATGTCAATCTCCGCCTTTTTTACCAAAAAAAGCAACAAATCAAGCGGACCTTCAAATTCAAGCTCTTTCAGTTTTACCGTATAAGCAGAATTCTTTTTAAAATTTACAGCTGATTGATTTACTTCCAAATTAGCCAAGAACAAACTCTCCTAAACATTCGATATCCTGATTACCTTTACGCTGATTTTTTTCTATCCATTCTTTTATCGGATACATCAACGCCAATTTCTCATCTACATCCAACAGCGGAACTAAAACAAAATTACGATTTTTCCAGCTTTTATGAGGAATCGTTAATGTTTTATCATTTATTTTCTCATCCCCAAAAAGAATTATATCAATATCAATCGCTCGCGGTCCTTTCGGACGAGAATCCGACTTTTGCCGACCTATATCATTTTCTATCTTTTGGGTAATCGCCAAAACATCGTAAGGGTCAAGCAAATCTGTCTGACATTTTACGCAAAGGTTAAAAAAATAATCCTGATTCAAATCATCTTGCGGTTGCGTTCGATAAAGCCGACTGTGATCTTCCATAATAAAATAACCGCTTAACGCCAAAAGAGCCTTACGTAAATAGAAAAAACTCGGCTCAATATTAGAACCGAGTGATAAATACAAATCTGTCATCATAGATTCAAATCTTTTTGATCCGGATTCGCAGCCTCTTTTTTACGCTTACCGTCATTTTTATCCGCTGCCGGCTCTTCTGTTTTCGGCATTAAAACAGCCCTGATTTTATCTTCCACCGCTTTTGCAATATCTTTATTTGCAACAAGGAATGACTTTGCGTTTTCATGTCCCTGCCCGATTTTTTTATCCTGATACTGATACCAAGAACCTGATTTTTGAATCAAACCATATTTTACGCCGGCATCAAGAATAGAAGCTTCTCTTGAAAATCCTTTACCGAATGCGATTTCCATTTCAGCTTCACGGAAAGGAGGTGCAAGTTTATTTTTTACAATCTTCACACGTATTCTGTTACCGATAGCTTCCTGAGCACTTGTAATAGTTTCTATTTTACGAACTTCCATTCTCATGGATGAATAAAATTTCAACGCATTTCCGCCGGTTGTAGTTTCGGGATTACCGAACATTACACCGATTTTCATTCGCAACTGATTAATAAAAATAACACAACATTTAGATTTAGAGACAACCGCCGTCAATTTACGCAATGCCTGGCTCATAAGTCGAGCTTGCAATCCCATGTGACTGTCCCCCATTTCCCCCTCAATTTCGGCTTTAGGAGTCAATGCGGCAACAGAGTCTACTACAATAATATCAACAGCACTGCTTCGAACAAGATTTTCTACAATCTCAAGAGCTTGCTCACCCGTATCCGGCTGAGAAACCCATAAGTCATTAATATTTACACCTAACGCTTTTGCATAAACCGGATCCAAAGCATGCTCTGCATCAACAAAAGCTGCAATCCCGTTTTTCTTTTGAGCTTCTGCAATCGCATGTAAAGTCAAAGTCGTCTTACCAGAAGATTCCGGTCCGTAAAT
>JAXJQT010000403.1:0-1006 GCA_036311025.1 Spirochaetota bacterium | reverse complement strand
TCCTGTGACTGTCGGTACCGCAGCAAAAGCATTGATTGTGACATTGAAAGATTTATTACCGGTTTGCAAAAAGTTTTTAATCAGTGATATTTCATGTGCCGCTTCATTTGCCCTAGCAGCTCTTCAGGCCGCACGGGTAAATGTTGAAATCAATTTGCCTTATGTAAAAGATGAAAAGATGTTAGAAAAAATAGATGGTTTTTTAATGAACTTTGATGAAATAAAAGAGCAGGCAGACAAGTTGATAGAAGATTGCAGAAAAGCAATCACAGACTAGAAAATTACAGGAAAGATTAATTATGTATAATCAAAACAGAATTAAAAATATTCTGACAATGACGGCAGAACATCAAAAAATTACCGTATACGGCTGGATTCGTACAAAGCGAGAATCTAAAACCTTTACGTTTTTGGAGATAAATGACGGCTCGTCTGTCTCAAACTTACAAGTAATCGTAGACCACGGCGAGAATGACGCACGATTGAAAGCATTGAATACCGGTGCCAGTGTACAAATAGACGGAACTCTCGAGCCGTCCCAAGGGAAACAACCTTTGGAATTGCACGCCGTAATCGACGATGTTACATTGTTCGGTGAAGCTGACGGTGCGACGTATCCGTTGCAGAAAAAACGTCATTCTCTTGAATATCTGCGAGAAATCGGACATTTACGCCCGAGAACAAATACGATTGCTGCCGTAATGAGAATCAGAAGCAGAGCTTCATTTGCAATTCATCAATTTTTCCAAAGCAAAGGTTTTTACTACATACACACTCCGTTAATCAGTGCCAGTGACTGTGAGGGTGCCGGACAAATGTTTCAGGTGACTACATTGCCGTTGGAAAAAGTACCGACAGAAAACGGCGAAGTTGACTACGGCAAAGACTTTTTCGGTAAAAAAACAAGCCTTACGGTAAGCGGACAATTGGAAGCAGAAATCTACGCCACGGCGATGGGAAACTATTATACATTCGGGCCGACATTTCGTGCAGAACATTCCAACAC
>JAXJQT010000402.1:0-1532 GCA_036311025.1 Spirochaetota bacterium | reverse complement strand
GTTTAATCGTGAACTTTCCATATTAGTAATTACCGGACCTAATGCCGGCGGAAAAACAGTTGTTATAAAAACTGTCGCTCTTTTTCAAATGATGGTTCAAGCGGGAATGCCGGTTCCTGCGAGTGCAGATTCTACATTTTGTATATGTAATAATATTTATCTTGATATCGGAGATGAACAATCGATTGAAGATTCGCTTTCTACGTTTTCTGGACATTTGAAAAGATTGAAAGAGATAACTGATAAAGTCGGCAGTGACGATTTGGTTGTTCTTGATGAATTGGGGAGCGGAACATCGCCGGTTGAAGGTGAAGCATTGGCGTTAAGTATTCTCGAGTATCTTTTAGAAAAAAATTGTATTGCAGTTGTTACTACACATTATCAAAGAATTAAACAATTTGCAGGAGTAACACCAAAAATTAAAACAGCTGCAATGGAGTATGATGAAGAAAACTTTTTACCGCTTTATCGTTTGCGTGTGGGAGCCAGAGGAAGCAGTCATGCATTTGATATTGCTAAACGAATGGGACTTCATGATAATCTTATCAGTCGAGCTTTGGAACTTGTTGATAACGATTATATCAATATGGAAGAAAATATTCGTCGTATAGAACAAGAACAACTTCGTTTGAAAGAAGAACGTGAGGAATTGGAAAAAGAACGTGAAGAATGCAGAAAAGAATCTGAACGTTTGGAAAAAGAGATTGCCGGATATAAAGAAAATAACAGAGAAATAAATAAAATTTTAAGAGATAAAAAACGTGATTTCTTGGCATCAGCAAGGAAAGAATTTGAATCGCTCGTTAAAAATATAAAAGAGAGTTCTGCATCAAAAGATAGTATAAAAGAGGGAAAAAACTTTTTTGATTCTTTTGAAAATGTGAATCTTTTGGGTGATGATATAAAATATTTATCAGCAGAAAATAATGAAAAAGAAGAAATAGCAGTAAGTAATGAAAAGTTGAAACAAGGCGATTGTGTTATTGACTTGAAGACAAACATAAAAGGTACGGTAGTACATGTAAAAAGTAGAGAAATACAAGTTCAATTCGGTGCAATAAAACTTATTTGCAAGCCTGAAAATCTTAAAAAAGTGAATCCGGATAAAAATAAAAGTGTTTACACCGGTAATGTTTTTATCAACGAATGTAAAAAGCGTGAAATCGATATTCGAGGAATGCGAGCTGAAGATGTAACAAATCAATTGGAACGATATATTGATAATGCATTAACAGCAAATATAAGTGAATTAAAAATATTACACGGAACCGGAGCCGGAGTTTTGAGAAAAATGGTTCACGATTTTTTGAAAAATTGTCCGTACGTGAAGAAATTTGAGTTTGAAAAATGTGGAGATTATCAAACTAATTTCGGAGTGACAATTGTTACATTGTGATACATCTATTCCAGATAGAACATAAAAATAAAAAAATAATAGTAATTTTTTTTCTTAATAAAAAGACTTTGACTTTTATGTATTTATTCCATAAAATGAATGCAATTTTTTATAAAGGGGTTTTAAATGAAAAGAT